>JBDKJR010000217.1:0-17945 GCA_039796515.1 Actinomycetota bacterium | reverse complement strand
GAGCATCTTCGTCATTACGTCGCTCTTCGCGTGCTCGCTCGCCTTCCACAATGGCATCTCTCGCTACCTGTACACCCTCGGCCGCGACGGCGTTCTGCCTGCTCGACTGGGCATCACGGGTGCCAATGGGGCGCCGCGCACGGCGTCTGTCGTGCAGTCGATCAGCGTGGTCGCGATCATGACCCCGTTCGTCATCGCTGGCGCGGACCCGATCGGCACGCTGTTCTTCTGGGGAAGCGGGATCGCGGTGGTGGGCATCCTCGCCCTGTACTTCGGCGCGTCGATCAGCATCGTTGCGTTCTTCCGTAAGAACCGCGATGCCGAGATGACGGTGTGGCAGCAGCTCATCGCACCCGCGCTGTCGATCGTCGTCCTCGGAGGAGCGCTCGTGCTGATCCTCAGCAATTTCGAGCTGCTGACCGGCGGCACGCGGGAGTTCGCACTCGGGCTCGCCTCGACGGTGCTCATCGCCCTGCTAGTGGGCGTCGTCCTCTATTCCGTCCGTGCGCGCAAGCTCAGCCCCGACGCCATGAAGGATCTCGCGGCCGAGGTGAGCTGAGCGACCCGACGCCCCGCGTATCCCGCACTCGCCTCGCCCGCCCGTGACCGGCGGGCGGGGCTCCCCAAAGGAGATTCCATGAGCTTCCCCACGGCCCTCCGGCCGAGCCCGTTCCAAGCACGTGTGCCCGAGAGCCTGTCGCCCGATGACTTCATCGACGTCAACGGCATGGCCGTGCCGCTCTTCATGAGCGACCCGGCAGCCGAGTACGAGGCGTTCCGCACGACCGCCGGCATGATCGACTTCTCTATGCTGTTCAAGTGGGAGGTCACCGGTCCGGACGCCATCGCGGTGCTCAACTCGGTCTTCAGCCGAGACGTCCGCAAGATCGCCGCCGGCCGCATCGCCTACGGCGTGATCGTCGACGAGCGCGGGATGATGCTCGACGACTGCACGATCCTGGTCTATGGGCCCGATCGCGTGCGGGTCACGGGCGGCAATCCCCGGGTGGGGGAGCTGCTCGCCGACGCACTGCCGCACGGCCATGATCTAGTCGAGCTGCGCGACGACATCGCGACACTGTCGCTCCAGGGGCCGCGCAGCCGCGAGATCCTGCAGTCGATCAGCACTCATGACCTCAGCAATGAGGCGTTCCCGTACTACACCTTTCAGACCGACGTTCCCGTGGCGGGCATCCCGGCCCACATCAATCGCATGGGCTTCACCGCCGAGCTCGGCTATGAGGTCATGGTGCCCGTCGATCGGGCACTCGAGCTCTGGGATGCGATCGAGGCGGCCGGCGCTCCCTTCGGTGTGCGCGCCTGCGCGGCGGCCGCGCTCATGGTGGTGCGCGTCGAAGCCGGGATGATCATGGCCGAGCTCGAGTACGACCACGAGACGTCTCCCTACGAATGCCGCATGGGCTGGGCCGTCGACCTGGAGAAGCCGGCATTCCACGGCAGCCAGGCACTCGCGGCCCGCAAGCAGACGGCACGGCGCACGGTCGGGAGCATCGTCATCGACGCGCCGCCCGAGGGTCTCGATGGCGCCGCGCTCCTGGTCGACGGCGAGAACGTCGGCACCGTGACGATGGCGGTGTCGTCACCAGCACTCGGCGGCCGCACCCTCGCTCTCGCCCGGTTGAACAAGGGGTACAGCGCGGCGGGTCAACGACTCGAGGTCTCGACGGTCCACGCACCCTGCACGGCAGAGGTCGTGGCCACGCCCGTCTACGACCCTGAGCGCAGCCGGGTTCGCTCGTGACCTCGTCGCTCGTGCTCACGCTGCGCTGCGTGGACCAGCCCGGCATCGTGAAGGCGGCGTCGGAAGCGATCTTCTCTCAGGGTGGCACCATCACCGACAGCGCGCAGTTCGCGCACGACCGGAGCGGCACCTTCCTGCTGCGCACCGAGATCGCGGTGCCGGACGCTCGGCGCGGCGCTCTCGAAGAGATGCTGCGCGAGAACCTCGCACGATTCGATCCCGTGCTGTCGATCCGTCCGCGGGAGCGCCGTCGTCGCATGATGCTCATGGTGAGCACTGCTGATCACTGCCTGCTCGAGATCCTGTATCACTGGCGTCTCGGTGAGCTCCCGATCGACATCGTCGGGGTGGTGTCGAACCACGAGTCGCTGAGGGAGGTCGCCGAGTCGGCGGGCATCCCGTTCCACGTGCTCCCGGTCACTCGCGAGAACAAGCCCGAGCAGGAGGCCGCGCTAGAACGGCTGGTGACGGCCGCTTCGGCAGACTTCATCGTGCTGGCGCGGTACATGCAGATTCTCAGTGACGACTTCTGCGCGCGCTACCCCGGACGGATCATCAATATCCACCATTCGTTCCTGCCCGGGTTCAAGGGAGCGAAGCCCTACCACCAGGCCTACGATCGCGGCGTGAAGCTCATCGGAGCGACCGCCCACTATGTCACGGCCGACCTCGACGAGGGGCCCATCATCGAGCAGGACGTCGTGCGCGTCAGCCACCGGCACAACGAGCTCGACCTCGTGCGCATCGGCCGCGATGTCGAGCGGCGAGTGCTCACGCGAGCCATCGCTCTGCATGCGGATGACCGCGTGATGCTGAGCGGTGACCGCACGGTGATCTTCGAGTGAGCCACGGGAGGACCGAGATGCCAGTGCTGGAGTCAACCGAGGACCTGCTCCCCTTCCGCGATCCGGATTATCGCGCGAACCCGTACCCGTTCTATGACCGGATTCATGAGGCGGGCGGTGTCTACCGGCACCCGATGGGCATCTGGATCGTGACGCGCCACGATCTCATCACTCCGCTGCTGCGCGACCGCAGCCTCAGTGTGCGTGAGATCGACTTCGGCCCCGCCTCGCCGCTTCACGATTCGATGCTCGGGCAGGACCCGCCGGACCACACGCGCCTGCGACGCGCGACGAACGCCTGGCTCAACCCGGAGGCCGTCGAGCGCTGGAGCGGCGTCGTGCAGGAGAAATGCCATGGGCTTCTCGAGTCCGCATCGAGCCGGGAGTCGTTCGATGCGGTGCACGACCTCGCCTACCCGCTCACCCACGCCACGATGTGCCACATCCTCGGGGTGCCCTTCGACGGCAGCACCGACGTGCGCGAGAAGACCTTCGAGTTCGGGTTGAGCCTCGGCCCCGGCGCGGACGACGACGACCTGGCGATGACGGCGGCAGCGGCCGAATGGTTCGAGGGATACATTCGCGGTCTCATCGCACAGAAGCGGCAGGCGCCGGGCGACGGGATGCTCGATCATCTGCTCGCCGCCCACGGCGCTGGCGACCTCACCGAAGCCGAGGTGATCGCGACGACGTTCCTGTTCTTCGCTGTCGGGCACCTCGACGTCTCCTACCTCATCGTCAACGGACTGCGGCTCATGGCGGAGCATCCCGAGGTGCTGCGCGCGTACCGTGAGGAGCCCGAGCTGCGCCCGCAGATCATCAATGAGATCCTCCGCTTCGATACTCCCGAGCAGTTCGTGACGCGGCAGACGACCACGACCCTGTCAGTCGGAGATGTGGAGATTCCCGCGGGAGAGCTCGTGCTGCTCATGATCGGCGCGGCGAACAAGGACGCCGCCGTCTTCGTCGATCCGCATCGCTTCGACGTGCGGAGGCCCGCGGGGGGCAAGAGCCACCTCGCGTTCGGCGGGGGGATGCACGGGTGCGCCGGACAGATCCTGGCGCGCGCCGAGGCGCACGTCGTCTTCACGGCGGTCTCCTCGCTGTACCCCGGTTTACGCGCAGCGGGGGAGCCGACCTGGGGGCACACCGAGTTCATCCGCGCCCTGCACGCCCTGCCGCTCTCCCTGCGATGACCGGCTCGCCGGCACTCGATCCGGGAGATGTCGCCGCCGTGTGCTCGTACATGAATGCGCAGCAGGCTGACGCAGTGCGGTACATCGCGCGTCGGCTTGGAGGAGCGTCACAGGGCGCGATGGCGACGATGGTCGACATGACGACCAGTCAAGTGGTCATCGAGACGCACGGCCCTTCCGGCGACGTCGGGACCGTGCGGATCCCATGGCCGGCCGCCGTGGCGTCGCGGGACGACCTGCGCACCCAATTGCACGCGCTGCTCGACCGGGCCGCGACTCGCTGATCTGACCCGACCGGTCTCCATCACGGGCCCCGACGTCGGGTTGCCCACATTGAACGCTCGTGCAATGATTTGAACATGTGTTCAGCCCTCGCGCCGACGATCGTCGACGATCAGAAGACCCGCGCTCGTATCCGCGACGTCGCGATCACCCGCTTCGGCGCCGACGGATTCGCGGGAGTCTCGGTGCGGGCCATCGCCGCCGAGGCCGGCGTCAGCCCGGGCCTCGTCATGCACCACTTCGGCGACAAGAACGGGCTCCGCGAGGCCTGTGACGAGCGCGTGCTCGCCTTCGTGCGCGCGAAGATCTCCGGGGTGCTCACCGACAGCAGCCAGATCATAGCCGAGCTCGGGGCCGTCGGACCGTACCTCGCGCGCATGGTCACCGAACCGTCCGCCGCCGGTGACGCGATCGTCGACCAGCTGGTCGCGGAGACGCAGGAGATGGTCGAGGCGCGGGTCGCCGACGGCACGATGCGCGCGGTCGGCGAACCGCCGCTCGTCGCGCTCGTGATCACCACCCACTCGCTCGCCCCGCTGCTGCTGCGGTCGCACATCGAGCGGCTGGCCGGGGACCCTGAACGGTCCGACGGCGGATGGGCGGCGATCGCGGCTCCCCTCGGGCAGATCTACGCCCGTGGACTGTTCGCGACCACGGGGTTCAACGACGGGATGCCCTCATGAGGATCCTGTTGATCACCGCCGGGTCGCGCGGCGATGTCGAGCCGTTCGCCGCCCTCGCCCGTCGGGCCCTGGCGGCCGGTCATGATGTCCGCCTCGTCCTGCCCGACCACTCTGGCGTCGACGTGTCGGCGATCAACACGGTCAGCCTCGAGGTCGACTACTCGGCGCTCATCCGCGACCAGGGGGTTTCGCCGCTCGCGGCGATGCGGTCGTTCTCGACGGTGGTGCGTCCGATCATGCGGGCGGTGATCGTCAACGCGGTGACGGCGGCCCTCGAGTTCGAGCCCGATGTCATCGTCTACCACCCGAAGATCCTCTCGGCGCCGCTCATCGCCGATCGGCTCGGGATTCCGCACGTGCTCGTCGAGCTCGTGCCCGCCGTCACCCCGACGGCGGCGTTCCCCGCGCCGGGAACGATCACGGCCGACCTCGGTCGCCTCAACCGACTGACCTACGCGGCCGCACAGGGGGCGGCACGGATGTTCGGGCGCGAGCTCGACGAAGCGCGGCGCCTTGCGGGCTCGGGCTCCAGAGCAGCCTCTGCCGTGTCGGCGTCGCTCGTGCCCATCAGCCCGCAGGTGCTGCCCCGCCCCGACGACTGGCCGGCCACGGTTCACCTCACGGGGGCCTGGATCGAGCCCGCGTCGAGGCCGTCGCCGGCCGACGCGGAGCTCGCCGAGTTCCTCGCCGCGGGTGACGCGGTCTATGCCGGATTCGGCTCGATGGCGATCGGCGACCCGCTCGACCGCGGGCGGGCTCTCATCGCGGCCGCGCGCGAGACCGGCAACCGCCTGCTGGTCGCCACGGGCTGGGGCGGCATCGCGGTTTCCGACGACCTCGCGGGTGCAGACATCCTGATGCGGTCGTCGGTGGATCACGCGGCGGTGCTGCCGTCGGTGCGCGCGGCCGTGCACCACGGCGGAATCGGGACGGTGCAAGCGGCGGCGCGAGCGGGCATCCCATCGGTCATCGTGCCGTTCTTCGCCGATCAGCCATTCTGGGGCGCGCAGGTGCATCGGCAGGGGCTCGGGCCGGCGCCCATCCCGCAGCGCTCGCTCGCCACGGCGCGGCTGGTCGCCGCCCTGCGCGCAGCGCCCGAGTTCGCGGCCAATGCCGGCGCGGCTCGAGAGGCGATGACGGCGGAGGACGGCCTCGGGGCCGCTCTCGAGGTTCTCGAGCACCTCGGCTGAGGGGCCGCGGCGGTACCGTTGACGCATGACGTCGTCCGATGCAGCACCGTCGGCCGACGCCGACGAGACCCCCCGCCTCACCTTCGCCGACCTCGGGCTCGGTGACGCGGTGCTCAAGGCGCTGCGCGACGTCGGCTACGAGACGCCCTCGGCTATCCAGGCCGCGACGATTCCGACCCTGCTCGCCGGCCGCGATGTCGTGGGGCTCGCCCAGACCGGCACGGGCAAGACCGCGGCGTTCGCCCTGCCGATCGTCGACCGACTGGATGGGGCGCAGAAGACCCCACAGGCTCTCGTGCTCGCGCCGACGCGCGAGCTCGCCCTGCAGGTCTGCGAGGCCTTCGAGAAGTACGCCGCTCACCTGCGCGGCGTTCACGTGCTGCCGGTCTACGGCGGACAGGCCTACGGCGTGCAGCTCTCGGCCCTGCGCCGCGGCGTGCACGTCGTCGTCGGCACGCCTGGCCGCATCATTGACCACCTGGCGAAGGGCACGCTCGATCTCAGCGCCCTGAAGTACCTCGTGCTCGACGAGGCCGACGAGATGCTCAAGATGGGCTTCGCGGAGGATGTCGAGACGATCCTCGCCGACACCCCGGTCGACAAGCAGGTCGCGCTGTTCTCCGCGACCATGCCGCCGGCGATCCGCCGCATCGCGCAGCAGCACCTCCGCGACGCGGAGGAGATCACGGTGAAGTCCACCACGACGACCTCGGCGAACACGACCCAGCGCTACCTCGTCGTGTCCTATGCCCAGAAGGTGGATGCGCTCACACGCATCCTCGAGGTGGAGAACTTCGACGGCCTCATCGTGTTCGTGCGCACCAAGAACGAGACGGAGACGCTCGCCGAGAAGCTGCGCGCCCGCGGGTACTCGGCCGCGGCGATCAGCGGCGACGTGGCGCAGGCGCAGCGCGAGCGCACGGTCAACCAGCTCAAGGCGGGCAAGCTCGACATCCTCGTCGCGACCGACGTCGCCGCCCGCGGCCTCGACGTCGACCGCATCAGCCACGTCGTCAACTTCGACATCCCGGTCGACACCGAGTCGTACGTGCACCGCATCGGCCGCACCGGCCGCGCGGGCCGCTCGGGTGCGGCGATCAGCTTCATCACGCCGCGTGAGCGCCGCCTGCTCGACGCGATCGAGAAGGCGACGCGTCAGCCCCTCACCGAGATGCGCCTGCCGAGCGTGGAGGACATCAACACCACGCGCCTCGCGCGGTTCGACGACGCGATCACGACCGCTCTCGGGCAGACCGACCGCATTGCCGAGTTCCGCGACATCGTCGCCCACTATGTCGAGCACCACGACGTGGCCGAGCTCGATGTCGCCGCGGCCCTCGCGCTCGTCGCGCACGGCGACACCCCCCTGCTGCTCTCGGAGGAGGAGGAGCGCGCCGCGAGGGCTGAAGAACGCCGGGTGCGGGATGCCCGCTCCGACCGCGACGGAGGCCCGACCCGCGGCGGCTCGGGTGATGATGCTCGCGGGGAGCGCCGCCCGCGCCGCGACACCGGCTCGTTCGCGAAGTACCGCATCGAGGTCGGCCGACGTCACCGCGTGGAGCCGCGCCAGATCGTCGGCGCGATCGCCAACGAGGGCGGGCTCGGCCGCGACGACTTCGGCGCGATCCAAATCCTCTCGGACTTCTCGATCGTCGAGCTGCCCGCCGACCTGTCGCCCGCCGTGCTCAAGAAGCTCGCCGGCACGCGCATCAGCGGCAAGCTCATCGAGATCCAGCCCGACCGTGGGCGGCCGGGGCGCCGACCGCGCGAGCGCGGTTAGTCGTCCAGGCCAGGGCGGTACCCCAGGGGGGTTTGTTACTATCGGGCCCATGGAGACTACCTCTCGACTCGACCTCCTGACCGGAGCGCCCCTGGGGGCTCCCGACGATTCAGCGGCGGGCGGCTGCTGCGGTGGAGGAGGAGCCTGCATGTGCAGCTCCGGCGTTGCGAGCGAGCGGATGCCGCACGACCGGGTCGTGACCGACCCGATCGGCGCGACCACGACGGCACCCTCGGCCGCGTCGACGGATGCGGGCACCGAGTTCCTCGTCACCGGCATGACCTGCGGCCACTGCGTCGCGAGCGTTACGGAGGAGGTCGGCGCGGTCGCCGGCGTGAAGAGCGTCGACGTCGTGCTCAAGCGGGGCGGCGCCTCGCGCGTCACCGTGCACGCCGACGGCCCGATCGACGTTGAGGCCGTGCGCGCCGCCGTCGAGGAGGCCGGCTACCAGCTGGCCTGAGCCAGCCGGGCCACCCGACCCCTTGAGTACCCCAGGGGGGTATAGCTAAACTGGGGGCATGACACCGACCGCGCCCGTCCTGCACCTCGAGCTGACGGGCATGACATGCGCCTCCTGCGCGAACCGCATCGAGCGCAGCCTCAACAGGGTCGAGGGCATCCAGGCCACCGTCAACTATGCGACGGAGAAGGCGACGGTGCACGCGGTCGAGGGGGGACCGCTCGACGGCGCACCGCTCGATATCGACGCCCTCATCGCCGCGGTCGAGAAGGCCGGGTACGGTGCCGCTGTCGTGGCCCCGCCCAGCGCGACGCCGATGCCCGCCGATGGAGCGGCAACGGATGCGGCGCCGCAGCCCGCCGACGACCTCGCCCCCCTCCGCCAGCGCCTGATCGTCTCGGCCGTGCTCACGCTGCCGGTCCTGGTGATGTCGATGATCCCCGCCCTGCAGTTCACCAACTGGCAGTGGCTCGCCCTCACCCTGGCGTCGCCCGTCGCGGTTTGGGGCGCGTGGCCCTTCCACCGCGCGGCCCTGCGCGGCGCTCGCCACCTCACGGCCACCATGGACACGCTCATCTCGGTGGGGGTCACCGCCGCCTACCTCTGGAGCCTCTACGCCCTCTTCTTCGGCGAGGCCGGCATGCCCGGCATGACGATGACGCTGCAGCTGCTCGGGCGGCCGGAGGAGGGTGCGCACGAGATCTACCTCGAGGTCGCCGCCGCCGTGACGGTGTTCATCCTGCTCGGCCGGTACCTCGAGGCCCGCGCCAAGCGCTCGTCGCGCGAAGCCCTCGACGCGCTGCTCACCCTCACCGCTAGGGACGCGGCGGTGCTGCGCGACGGCATCGAGGTGCGCGTGCCCGTTTCGGCGCTGCAGCCCAATGACCGCGTCGTCGTGCGCCCCGGCGAGATCATCGCCACCGACGGCGTCGTCGTCGAGGGCACCTCGAGCGTCGACGCCTCCCTGCTGACCGGCGAGAGCGTGCCCGTCGACGTCGAGCTCGACAGCCGCGTCGTCGGCGGCACCATCAACGTCGGCGGCCGCATCGTCGTCGAAGCCTCCCGCGTCGGTGCCGACACCGAGCTCGCCCGCATGGCGCGCCTCGTCGAGGAGGCGCAGACCGGCAAGGCCGAGGTGCAGCGCCTCGCCGATCGGGTCTCGGGCGTGTTCGTGCCGATCGTGTTCATGCTGTCGCTGCTGACGCTCGTCGGCTGGCTGCTCATCGACGGCTCGGTCGAGCTCGCCTTCACGGCGGCCGTCGCGACGCTCATCATCGCCTGCCCTTGCGCGCTCGGCCTCGCGACCCCGACCGCCCTGCTCGTCGGCACCGGGCGCGGCTCGCAGCTCGGCATCCTCATCCGCGGGCCGCAGGTGCTCGAGAGCACGCGCCGCATCGACACCATCGTGCTCGACAAGACCGGCACGGTCACCACCGGGCAGCTGGCGGTGACCGCCGTCGAGGCGGTCGGGCAGGTCGACGTCGCGCGGATGCTCTCTCTCGCCGCGGCCGCCGAAGACGGCTCGGAGCATCCGCTCGCCCGGGCGATCGTCGACCACGCCCGCGCGACGGGCACCGCGACCCTGCCCGCGGCCGAGGAGTTCCGCGCCCACGCCGGCGCCGGTGTCACCGCGGTCGTCGAGGGCCACGCGCTGGCGATCGGCCGCGCGAGCTGGCTGCGCGACGAGTGGGCCGTGGACGTGGCCGGAACTCCCGCCGCCCCCGTGGTCGAGCGGCACGAGTCCGAGGGCGGCACGGCCGTGGTCGTTGCGATTGACGGCGCCGTGGCCGGGGTGGTCGTGCTGGCCGACACGCTCAAGCCTACCTCGGCGCTGGCGATCGAACGACTGCGGGCGCTCGGCCTTGACCCCGTTCTGCTCACAGGCGATAACGAGGGCGCGGCCGAAGCGGTGGCGGCGCAGCTCGGCATCGATGACGTGCGGGCCGGTGTGACGCCCGCCGGCAAGCTCGAGGTCATTCGTCAGCTGCAAGCCGATGGTCACGTCGTGGCGATGGTCGGCGACGGCGTCAACGACGCGGCGGCGCTCGCCGCGGCCGACCTTGGCATCGCGATGGGCGGCGGCACCGATGCGGCCATGGCGGCCTCTGACCTGACGGTGGTGAGCGGCGATCTGCTCGTGGTCGTCGATGCGATTCGACTGGCGCGGCGCACGCTGCGCACCATCATCGGCAACCTGTTTTGGGCCTTCGGCTACAACGTGGCCGCGATTCCGATCGCGATGCTCGGGTTGCTGAACCCCTTGCTCGCGGGGCTCGCGATGGCGTTCTCGAGCGTGTTCGTGGTGACGAACTCGCTACGGCTTCGCGGCTTCCGACCGCACGCGCGGTAGACCCAGCGACACCGGGAGGCGCAACTCGCCCACCGCGCCAGCCGGTACCACGGGCGACGCCGGGGGCACGGGCGGAACGGAGATGTAGGCGGCGCCGAGGGGTGGGCGAGCATCCGCTTCGCCGCGGTTGGGCCAGAGCGCGAAGGCCCGTTCGGCCTGTGCGGTGATCGTGAGCGAGGGGTTCACGCCGAGGTTGGCCGAGATGGCCGCGCCGTCGACCACGTGTAGGCCCTCGTGCCCAAACAGCCGGTGGTACGGGTCGACGACGCCCGCCTCGGCCGAGTCGCCGATGGGGCAGCCGCCGAGAAAGTGCGCCGTCATGGGCACGTCGAAAACCTCGCTGATGCCCGACTGGGCGTAGCCGTTCATGTGCTTCGCCATGAGCTCGTAGGTCTCGTTGGCCTGCGGAATGAAGGTGGGGTTGGGTTCGCCGTGGCCCTGGCTCGAGCGCAAGCGGAATCGGCCGAACGGGCCTCGGCTCGCACGCACCGTGAGCGAGTTGTCGCGGTTTTGCATGACGAGTCCGACGATCGAGCGGCGACTCCAGCTGCCAATGCCGAAGACCATCGAGAAAGCGCGACCCGGGTGTCGCAGCAGTTGGCCGATCCAGAGCAGCCAACGTGGCGTGCGAGTGCCGCCCGGCACCGCGATCGTCGCGAGCAGGGCGAGCGCGTTCGAGCCGTGGCCATAGCGGCAGGGCTCGACGTGCGTGTGCTCGTCCGGGTGGATCGACGAGGTAATCGCGACCCCTCGCGTCATGTCGACCCCGCGCGAGTGCCGTATGGCGGTGGATGCTCCGCCCAAGGCCTCGGAGTTCGTACGGGTCAGCTCGCCCAGGCGCTCGGAGATGCCCGGCAAATGCCCCTCGGCCTTCATGCGATGCAGCAACTGTTGCGTGCCCCACGCGCCCGCGGCGATGACCACCTGGTCGGCCGTGATCGTGCGTTCGGTGCGACGACCCTTGCCCGTGCGGCGCGTCGTCACGGTGTAGCCGCCCCCGGGCCGCGGAGCGACCCGCGTCACGGTCGTCAGCGGTTGCACGACCGCCCCCGCCGACTCGGCCAAGTGCAGGTAGTTCTTGACGAGCGTGTTCTTCGCGTTGTGGCGGCACCCCGTCATGCACTCACCGCACTCGATACAGCCGCGGCGCGCAGGACCAGCCCCGCCAAAGTAGGGGTCGGGTGCCTCGACTCCTGCCCCCTCGCCGAAGTAGACCCCGACGGGAGTGAGGTGAAAGCCCTCGGGCACGCCCATGTCGGCGGCGACCTTCTGCATGATCTCGTCGGCGGGCGTGATCGATGGGTTGAGGGCGACCCCGAGCATGCGCGAGGCCTGGTCGTAGTAGGCGTCGAGCTCGGTCTTCCAGTCGGTGATGTGCGCCCACTGGCGGTCGGTGAAGAACGCGTCAGATGCCGGTCGGTAGAGCGTGTTGGCATAGACGAGCGAGCCGCCGCCGACTCCCGCGCCCGCGAGAATCATGACGTCGTCGAGCACGTGGATGCGCTGAATGCCGAGCAGCCCGAGCGCGGGTGCCCAGAAGAACTTCTTGAGGCTCCACGAGGTGGATGCGAACTCGTCATCGGCGAAGCGGCGACCCGCCTCGAGCACCGTGACCGAGTAGCCCTTCTCGATGAGCCGCAGAGCGGCGACCGAGCCGCCAAAGCCCGAGCCCACCACGATGACGTCAACGTGCTCACTCGCGGTAGCCATCATCAGCCCTTTCGGTAGCTGGCGATCGCGGCGGCACCGATCGGCGCGGCGATGGCCCACGAGTCGATGCCCGCGAAACGCGTCAAGCGCCGCGCGGTGACGTGCGACGTCGTGTTGTCGACGTACCAGAGCGGCGTCGGCGAGGGCTTCCAGACGCCCGTGCCGACCGTGCGTTCGACGTGCTCGGGGTCGAGCAGCAGCGCGTTGTGCACGACGCCGATGCCGCTCCCGATGTCGGCGAGGGTGTGGCCCGGGAAGGCCCCCCAACTGCCGCCGGGCATGCCGAAGATCGTGCCTGTCCACGCGTTGATGCCGACGGTGCCGTAGCGCAGCTCGGCCACGGCCTGCTCAAACCGGTCGCCCAAGGCGTCACGCGTGCGGGGGTGGATGTGAATGCCGGCGCTGAGCGTGCCCGCGAGACGGGTGTTCGCGAAGGCGACCGCAGCATCCAGATAGTCACCGGGCTCGCGCGTGCCCGGGAGTCGCACAATGCCGAGAATCGGACCGAACGCCTCGACCGTGAAGAGGTGCTCGTCGGTCTTCTCGGGGTCGAGGATGTCGACGAGCGTGCGCGGCACGTTGGGGTCTCCGCCCAGCACGGCTGCGTCGGGGTGCATCGTGATGACCGCCAGTTGGCGGCTGGATGCGCCCGGGTAATACGCCTCACGCTCGGGCGCTGCCGCGAGCAGCTGCCGCACCGCCGCGACGAACTCGTCGGCGCGTTGCCACGCCGCGGGAATGACCACAATCTGGGTGGCAACGCAGTTGAAGCCACTGTTGTGGAGACGTTGCGTGACGACGTCGCGGGCAACGTCGGCAACGTTCTCGCTCGTCCACCCGTCTTCGGGAACGATGATCGCGGGGCCGACACCGCCGAGTTCGCTCGTGATGGGCTTGGTCAGCAGGGGAGTTCCGGCCGCGCGGCGCTTCTCACTGTCGACGTCGTTGCCCCACACGATCGCGTCATGCGTGTGGCGACTGCCCGTGATGTGCACCGCGTCGATCGCTTCGTGGTGAATGAGGGCGGCGCCAACCTCGGGGCCCCCTTCGACGAACTGCAGCACGCCGAGCTCGATGAAGGGCGCGAAGGCCTGCTTCATCGCTTCGGCGAGCACGGCGTTCACAGGGTTGAACTTGACGATGACCGCCGAGGCCTCGGCGTACAGCGCCATCAGTACGTCGAGGGCGGGAATGCCCGTGATGTTGCCCGCGCCGAGCACGAGCGTGACGCGCGGCTTTCGGTGCGGATCACGCAAGGCGCGCGCAACCCCGCGCCGAGCGTCGTCGAGCGTGACCCCCGGGCGCAACCAGAGACGCGCCTCGTAGCCCGGCAGCACGATGTCTTTCGGCAGGTACGGAAAAGTCTTGAGGGTCGTGCGCCCACCCGGCGCTGTGCCGAGCTCGACCGCATCGATCGGCGAGCGGCCGCGTTCGACGAGCTTGAGGGTCTTCTCGATCGCGCTCGTCGCCGAAATCACCGAATAGGGGCCACTCGACCACTCTTCGCCCGCCACCGGATCGTGGGGGTCGATGCCCTTGTAGGCGCACGCGGCCTCAACCCAGGCGGAGGCGGCGGCAAGCGTCGAGGCTCGCACGGCACCCAAGAGCGCACGCCGTTCGCCGAGGCTCATGCGCACCCAGCGCTCCGCCCCCTGACGCAAAGCGCGCAGTGCGGGTTCGAACTCGGCGATCGTGGCGGGCACGCTGTCCTCCTGGGCAGTTCAACGGTGAACGATGCAGCGTTCTGACGATACTCGCGCTACGGGGCTGTGCCCTGCAGAGTCACTGAACGTTAGAGGCCGACGAGCGCGCGCAACTCGTGCACGTCGTGTGCCACAGCGTGAGCGTGCGCCCACTCCGCGGGTTCGCCATAACCCCACGACACGGCGATCGTCGGGATGCCGTGGGCCGCGGCGCCCTCGATGTCGTGCACGCGGTCGCCGATCATGACGGGGCGCGTGAGGTCGGCATCCATCGCCCGCAATCGAACGAGGGCTTCGGCAACGACGTCGGCCTTCGCGCTGCGCACCTCGTCGGCCGAGGCTCCCGTGATGATGTCGAAGTGCTCGGCAATCGTGAAGTGCTCGAGCATGAGCGTGGCGGGCAGTTCGGGCTTCGAGGTCGCGAGACTCAGCGGGATGCCCGCCTCAGCGATGTCGCTCACGAGCTCACCCATGCCCGGGTAGAGCGTGGCGTCGTAGGCCCCACGGTCGAGGTAGCGCGCGCGGTAGATCTCGAGCGCGTGCTCCCGCTCGGCCAGGCTCATGCCGGCGCGGTCACGAAACGAGTCGAGAATCGGCGGGCCCACATAGCGCAGCAATTCCTCCCGCGGCGGAACCGGCAGCCCGAGCGCCTCAAACGTGTAGGCGAGGGTGTCGGTGATGCCCGGCGCGGAATCAGTGATCGTGCCGTCGAGGTCGAGCAAGATCGCCGTGAAGGGATGCACGACTCGAGCGTAGAGGGCCGAGGCAGGCGGCTGCTGCGCGCCCGCCCCGACCCATCAACGATTACGAACGAGAGAGCGAGCTGCGGCGACGGATGCGCGTCGCACCGAGCACGGCACCACCGAGCGCGATGAGCCCGAGGGCGAGAGCTGCCGGAGCGGCGATGTTGGCACCGGTTGCCGCGAGCCCGAACTCGTCTTCCGGAAGCGGAAGTGTCGGCAGGTCGAAGGCAACCTCGAGGTCGACGAGTCGATCGTCCGACACCGACGTGCTCACGACGCCCACGTCGGCCAGGCCGGCCGCGCGAATCGTGCGCGAAATCGTTCCGGTGGTGGCGTCGTGCTCGGTCACCGTGTACAGCTCGTCGGCCTCGCACGTGGTCGAATCACCCGGCTCGAGAGTTTCATCGACGCAGGTGACGGCCCCGAAGACGGGGTCGATGATGTGCACGTGGTTGAGGATCGAGTTGCCCGTGTTGGTCACGACGAATCGGGCACGAATCTGATCGCCCGCCTTTGCCGGCTCAGTCGACCCGGGCGTGGTCACGTTGTCGTGCGACACCACCACGCTGATCGACGGCTCGAGCGCGGCGGTCGTCACGGTGGCGATCGATTCGAGTGACTCGATCGGGGCGGCTCCGAACGGCGGCGTCGCGACAGCGGTTGCGCCGTTTGAGATCGAACCGGTCACCAGGTCTGCGGGTGACACGGTGTACGTGGCCGTACCCGTGCAGGTCGCGCTCTCGCCCACGGCGAGGTCGCTCGGAACACACGTGATCGTTCCGCCCTCGGGGTCGTTCACCGTGACGTCGGTGAGCGGCACGTTGCCGGTGTTGGTCACGATGTAGCTCCACACCAGAGCGTTGTCGAGCGCGGCGGCCGACTGGTTCTCGCTCGGAGTCACCGTGCCGATCGTGACAATCGACACCGCGGGTGCCACGGCGACGGTCGTGATCGAGGCAACCGATTCGGCCGACTCGATGGGGGCCGCACCATACGGAGGCGTTGCGACTGCGGTTGCGCCATTCGAGACAGAGCCGACGCCGAGGTCAGCGAGACCGACGGTGTAGATCGCCGTGCCCGTGCACGTCGCACTCTCGCCGACGGCGAGAGACGTGGGCACACACGTAATGGTGCCGCCCTCGGGGTCGTTGATGCTGACACCGGTGACGGGCACGTCACCGGTGTTCGTCACGACGTAGCTCCAGGTGATCTCGTCACCGACGTTGGCGGCGGTCTGGTTTTCGGCCGGAGCCACCGAGCCCGTGGTCACGATCGACAAGGCAGGGGCATCCGGCGTGATGGTCGTCGACGTGGTGTTCGAGGTCGACGTCTTCGCGGTGCTCGAGAGCGAGTCGGTGAACGACACGGTCGCGGTGTTGTTGATCGACGGCAAGGCCGTGACGGAGTTCACGACAACGCTGAAGGTAACGGTGGCGGATGCTCCAGCCGCGAGCGTCCCGCCCGCCGAGCTCGTCGCACCGGAGCCGACCCGCACGCGCACCGCGTTCGATCCGCTGACAAACTCGCCCGCGTCATCGCCGGCAGCGTCGCTCAATCCGGTCGTGACGGCCCCGTTGGTCACCGTGATCGACCCGGGCACGAGGGATACCCCGGCCGGAAGCACATCGGAGAGCGAGCTCAGCGTCGCCGCGCTCGCGCCCTGGTTGGTGGCAACGATCGAGTACTGCACCGTGTCGCCGAGGCGAACGACTGAGCCGTCCGACGGAAGCGTGACGCTCTTGCTCGTGACGACACACGCGCCCGAGGTGACCGAGACGTCGTCGACAAAGTTGCCGTAGGTCGGGTTGCCGTTCGCGCTGCTGATCGAGTCAAACGAGAGGCGCGTCATGGTCTGACCCGCCGGAACCGTGTAGGTGCCGGAGTAGGTGGTCCAGGTTTGGCCCGTCGACAGTGTCGACTGGAGGGCGAGCGCCGCGTCGGGGGCACCGATGCGCACCTCCATGACGTCGACGCCCGTGCGGCCGCGGTGCTGCAGTTGCCAGCGAATCGTCTCGCCGGGTGTCGTGGCGAAGTCTTGGAAGAGCTTCGAGCGCTGGTTGGCGTTCACTTCGGCGAACTGCGAGCCAGCCGGAACCGGAACGCCGCCGAAGGGTGCACGCCAGAGTTCGATCTTGTTGTCGGTCGCGCTCGTCTCCCAGCCAGGAATCGTCGACTCGTCAAGAGACGCCCAGCTGTTGGCGGCAATGGCGGGGGTCTCGAACGACCCGTTGACGAGTGAGGCGTTGCTGCACGCGGCGGGGCTTTGCGTGGCGACGGCCGCGGTTGCAGGCACGCCGACAAGCGCCAGGGCACTGGCGCTGATGAGTGCCGCCGACATGGCGGCACGGCGAAGTTTCGGGTAGGTGGTCTGCATGTGGGTTCGGGCTCCCATTGGGTAGGCAGACTTGAAGGGTACCCACTTAACCTGAGTAAACAGAACCCTGATCAGGTTATTCATGGCATCGACACGCACCCCAAAACAGGGGACGGGCTGGCCTAGAAGAGCCGAGGAACCCCATCGTCGAGCCCACGCATCGCGTCGTAGTCGAGCAGCAGGCAGCGGATGCCGCGGTCTTCGGCGAGCGTGCGGGCTTGCGGCGCAATCTCTTGCGCGGCGAAAACACCGGCGACGGGAGCGAGCAGCGGGTCGCGATTCATGAGTTCGAGGTAGCGCGTCAACTGTTCGACGCCGTCGATACCGCCCCGGCGCTTGATCTCGACGGCGACGGATGCTCCGCTCGCGTCACGCGCCAAAATGTCGACCGGCCCGATCGCCGTCATGTATTCGCGGCGCACGAGCGAGAACCCCTCGCCGAGCAGCTCAATGTGCTCGGCCAAGAGCTTCTGCAAGTGAGCCTCGACCCCGTCTTTTTGCAGACCGGGGTCGACGCCGAGCTCGTGGGCCGAGTCGTGCAGTACCTCATGGATACTCACGACGAGCAAGTCGGCAGTCTTCGCGTGCGTGACGCGCCAGAGCTCGACGACGCCCGCCTCGCGCTGGTCGTCGTCGGGCTCATCGACGACGAGCGTGCACGGCGGGCTCATCCAGTTGAGCGGCTTGTAGCTCAGCGAGTCGGCGTGCACGAGCAGACTGCCGTCGCTCTTGTGAATGAGCAGACGCGTCGCGAGCGGCAAGTGCGCACTCAGCCGGCCCGCGTAGTCGACGGAGCAGCGGGCGATGACGAGGCGCATCCGTCAACGGTACCTGCGTTTGTTGGCGCTGATTCAACCGCGCTGCCAC
>JBDKJR010000216.1:0-3844 GCA_039796515.1 Actinomycetota bacterium | reverse complement strand
CACCGCGGCAACCAGCAGCGACGCCAACGTGCGGTGGCGTCGCGCTGCACGGGCCGGAGTCGAGGTCATGTCGCTCTCCAATATAGGTCGCGGGACTGAGTGCATCCTTGTCATGCGGGGCCCGGCGAGGCACGGGATGCCCGCCGCACGACACTCGGGAGTGTGCAGGTGCACGCCCAACGTCGAGTGACCGCGTTAGGCTCGCGTGAGAGGCGGGTCGAGTGTGATCTACCTCGTGAATGAGGGGTGAGGCAATGGCTCGCATCGGAGAAAGCGCCGACCTGCTCAAGTGCTCCTTCTGCGGAAAGAGTCAGAAGCAGGTTCAGCAGCTCATCGCCGGCCCCGGCGTGTACATCTGCGACGAGTGCGTCGAGCTGTGCAACGAGATCATCGAAGAACGCCTCGCAGAGTCGAACGAGACGGCCTCGGCCGAGTTTGACTTGCCGAAGCCGAAAGAGATCTACGCCTTCCTCGAGGAATACGTCATCGGCCAGGTCGCGGCAAAGAAGTCGCTCTCGGTCGCCGTCTACAACCACTACAAGCGCATCCGTGCTCGCCAGACCATTACGGCCGCCGAGCAACTCGCCGACGACGTCGAGATCGCGAAGAGCAACATCTTGCTCATTGGGCCCACGGGCTGTGGCAAGACCTACCTCGCGCAGACGCTCGCCAAGCGCCTGAACGTGCCGTTCGCGGTTGCCGACGCCACCGCGCTCACCGAAGCGGGCTACGTCGGTGAAGACGTCGAGAACATTTTGCTCAAGCTGCTGCAAGCAGCCGACTTCGATGTCAAGCGCGCCGAGACGGGCATCATCTACATCGACGAGGTCGACAAGATCGCCCGCAAGGCCGAGAACCCCTCGATCACGCGCGACGTCTCGGGTGAGGGTGTGCAGCAGGCGCTGCTCAAGATTCTTGAGGGCACCGTCGCGAGTGTTCCTCCGCAGGGCGGGCGCAAGCATCCGCACCAAGAGTTCATTCAGATCGACACCACGAACGTGCTGTTCATTGTTGCGGGAGCCTTCGCGGGCCTCGAAGACATCATCAGCGCCCGCGCGGGCAAGCGCGGCATCGGCTTCGGCGCCCCGCTGCACGATAAGTCGCTCGAGAAGAACCTGTTCAGCGAGGTTCTGCCCGAAGACCTGCACAAGTTTGGGCTCATCCCCGAGTTCATTGGCCGCTTGCCCGTCGTCACGACAGTCACGCCGCTCGACCGCACCGCCCTCATCGAGATTCTCACGACGCCGAAGAACGCGCTCGTTCGCCAATATCAGCGCATGTTCGAGCTCGACGGCGTTGAGCTCGAGTTCGAGCAAGACGCTCTCGACGCGATCGCCGATCTCGCGGTGTTGCGCCAAACCGGCGCGCGCGGCCTGCGGGCCATTCTCGAAGAGGTTCTCGGCCCGATCATGTTCGAAGTGCCGTCAAACGACGACGTCGAACGCATCGTCGTCACGCGCGATGCCGTGCTCGAGAACGCGGCGCCGACGATTGTGCCGCGCAGTATTGCGCCTCGGCGCGAGAAGTCGGCGTAGCTCGTCGCTGTGCGCTCGCGGCCGAGCGGGTTACCCTGGCGACATGAGCGACTCTATGCGTGATCGGCTCCGGGCGCTTCCCGCCTTCGCCGAGACCCTGCCCACGTTTGATCCCTCAACCGCCCCCGCCACGGCCCACGAGCTCTTTCTGCAGTGGCTCGATGATGCGCTTGAGCGCGGCGTGCCCCAACCCCACGCCTGCACGCTCTCGACCGCGGGGCCCACGGGGCACGTCACGGCCCGAACGCTCATTCTGAAAGACCTCGTCGACGGCCAGTGGGTATTTGCGGGGGCGCGGTCGACGCGCAAGGGCATCGACCTCGCGGCAAACCCGAGCGCGGCGCTGACGTTCTACTGGCCCGCCGTGGGCCGCCAGGTGCGCGTGACGGGCGAGGTCGAAGAGCTACCGAGCGAGGTGGCGGCTGCCGACTGGGCCGCTCGACCCGCGGTGACCGAACCGAGCAACCCCGACTGGGCAGCGTGGGCGCTCGCTCCCACCGAGGTGGAGTTCTGGCAAGCGCGGCACGATCGTCAGCACGTGCGTCACTGGTACCGCGCCGCGCCCTAGGCTCGGTTTCGTGCTGCAGCGGATCATCGCCGGGATCATCGGCGCCCTCACCGGATTCGCGAGTTCGTTCGCGCTCGTCATCGCTGGCCTTCTCGCCGTGGGGGCGAGCCCCGCCGACGCCGCAAGTGGCCTGCTGGTCTTGTGCATCGGGCAAGCACTGCTCGCGGGTCTGTTGTCGTGGCGGTACCGGCTGCCGCTGAGCTTTGCGTGGTCAACCCCGGGGGCCGCACTGCTCGTCGCCGCCGAAGGCACCACGGGCTCCTACGGTGCCGCCATTGGCGCCTTCATCGTGTGCGGGCTGCTGATTCTCGTGAGCGGACTGTGGCCGTGGTTGGGGCGCGCGATGACGCGCATCCCCATGCCGCTCGCGGGGGCGATGCTCGCTGGCATCCTGTTTCCCATCTGCATCGCGCCCGTCACGGCGGTGCTGCAAGAGCCCTTGCTCGCCGCCCCCGTCATCATCGTGTGGCTGTTGCTCGTGCGCTGGCTGCCGCGGTGGGCGGTGCCCGCGGCGATGCTCGTGGCGATCATCGCGGTCGTCGTGAGCGCCGGGAGCGAGTGGATGACCGACGCCACGCTCGCGCCCGGGCTGACGGTCACCCTGCCGCAGTTTGATCCCCTCGTGATCGTGTCGCTCGGCGTACCGCTCTACATCGTCACCATGGCGGGGCAGAACGTGCCCGGGTTCGCGGTGTTGAGCACTCTCGGCTATCGCGAGGTTCCTGCCCGCACGATGCTCGTTGCGAGTGGGGCCGCGACCGTGCTGGCCGCTCCGTTCGGCGGGTACGCGCTCAACTTGGCCGCGATCACGGCGGCGCTCATGGCGGGCCCCGACTCGCACCCCGACGCGACTCGCCGCTGGGTCGCGCCGATCGCGGGGGGCGTGACCTACGTGCTGCTCGGTCTCGGTGCGGGCGTCGCGACCGCGCTCGTCTCGGCGGCCCCGCCCATCCTCATCATTGCGGTCGCGGGCCTCGCGCTCTTTGGCGCCTTCGCGTCGGGGCTCGTGAGCGCCTTCGAGGTGCCCGAGACGCGGCTCACGGCCGCCGTGACGCTCATCGTCGTGGCGTCGGGCGTCGTGGTGCTCGGCATCGGCAGCGCCTTCTGGGGTCTGCTCGTCGGCGCGCTCGTCATGCTCGTGACGCACCGCAGGAGTACAGTCGAGCCGACCCCGGCAAAGGAGCCGCAATGACCACAACCGCTGCTGCACAGCGCCGTGACGCTCGAGTCGGAGCCGCTCGCAAAGGCGCGATCTACGGAATCATCATCTCGTTCTCGCTCGCCGCGATCGTGGGGATCATTGCTCTACTCAGTGGTGATTTTGGTGAGACGCAAGGCAGGATCATTCTGACGACGCTGCTTTTGGGGGCCACGAGCATCACGGCGTTGTGTCACCTCGCGATCGCGGACCGCGCAATGCGTCTCGTCGGCTTTGTCGGTCTCGCCGCAAGCGCTCTCGCCCTCGTGACCGGGCTCGTGATGATTTGGCGCGATTGGAACGACTCGTCGTTCGACACCTGGCTCAAGGTCTTCATCGTGGCGAGCATTCTGGCGGTCAGCTTCGCGCACGCCAACCTGCTCTTGTTGCTGGCTGGCCGACGCCGTCGTCTGATTCGCATCGGGCTTATGGTCACGCTCGCAATGATTGCCGCCGTCGCCATCATGATCACCCTTCCCGTCGTGAGCGAAGGTGACATTCCTGGCTACGAGAACGAGACGTGGTACTGGCGACTGTTCGGTG
>JBDKJR010000215.1:0-8380 GCA_039796515.1 Actinomycetota bacterium | reverse complement strand
ACCCACGTTCTGCAGCTCGATGTTCACCTCGAACGGAAAGACATATTGACCCGCGATGAGCACGCCGATCACGGGCACCGGGTCGTCGCCCTCACTGAGCTGGGGGGTGACCTCGACGGTGCGATCCGAACCCGCGCGCACGATGTCGATCGACGCCGGCTCGACGATGCCGTTGGCGGCGATCGCGGCGCGGAGCGCCGTGACATCCCGAACCGGCTCGCCGTTCACAGCCACGATGATGTCGTCGCTGCGAATCGTGCCCTCTGACGGCCCATCGGGCATCGTCTCGACGACGAGCAGCTCGCTCTCATAGGGCTCACCGAGAGCACGCAGTGCCGCGGCGATGGCCTCTTGTTGCGAGTTCTCCATGTCGATGCGGCTTTGCTCGCGACGATCTTCGGTGCTCACGCCCTCGGGAAAAATCGCCTCGACGGGCACGACCGATTGACTCGGGTCGAGCCAGGCGCGAATGACGTCGAACCACGTCGGCGGCTGATCACGATTGCCGTAGACGTTGACGGTGAGCAAGCTCAGCGAGCCCTCGGTGTCGTAGGTGGGCTCGGTCGGAATCTCGATGAGCGGCACCTCGTCGCCCTCGACCGTGACGGTGCCGAGGGTGTCGAACACGGGGCCGGGTCGCTCGATGACATAGGGAGACGGCACGACGGCGAGCCCAAAGACGCCGAACAGCGTGAGCGACAGCAACAGCCACCCGACGCGACGCGCCCGCAGGCGAGCGTCGTCGATGATCGGGTCATCGCCGTCGACGGATGCGTATGCACGGCTGTCATCGGTGAACAGGCTCACCGGGCTCCTCTCAACGGGCTCTGACCGGCCAGGTTGTGTGTCGGGCAGGTGTTCGCCCACGGCGCAGAGCCGTGGGGGCCAGCCTAAGCGAAAACCCATCGGGCGCAGAGGCCATCGCACTAGCGTAGGCACCATGGCTGAAGATCCCCTTGGCGGGGCTGACGACGACTTTCGCGAGATGCTGCGCCGTTTTCTCGCGGGCGAGGGTGAGCTTGACCCGTCGAAGCTCGCCGGTGCGGCGGGGCTGCCCACCGACCCGCTCATGGTCGCGCGCCTCATGGGGCAACTGCAGAAGGCGATGAACGC
The DNA here is from genome assembly GCA_039796515.1 of Actinomycetota bacterium. Lineage (GTDB taxonomy): Bacteria > Actinomycetota > Actinomycetes > Actinomycetales > Microbacteriaceae > Microcella. Next base: position 7,267 of record JBDKJR010000215.1, on the reverse strand, counting down.
GAGCGGCGACGGCGTTGACTGGCAACTCGCGAAAGACGAGTCAGGCCGCATCGCGGCGCAAGGCTCGATTCGATCGAGCTCGACCGACCTCGAGCAGCTGCGGCAAGCGCTCAACGTCGCGGCGCTGTGGCTCGATGAAGCCACCTCGATCACGCAACTGACCTCAGAGCCGACGCTCATCACGCGCGCCGACTGGGCCCGGTTGACCCTGCCCGTGTGGATTCAACTCGCCGAGCCCGTGGCCACCTCGATCGCCGACTCGCTCACCTCGGTGCTCGACCAACAGGTTCCCGACGAGCTCAAGGGCATGGTCGCGAACGCGGGCCAGGTCATGCGGTCGCTCGGCGGCACGCTTTTCTCGCTTCAGCTCGGCCACGTCGTGGGCCAACTGTCGGCCGAAGTGGTCTCGGGCGGCGACATTGGCATTCCCTTGCTGCCGGGTCGCGATGACACCGATGTGCAGGCGGCGCTGATTCCGCAGAACATGGCGGCCTTCGGCGAGGGTCTCGACATTCCCGCCGATCAAGTGCAGCTCTACCTCGCGGTGCGCGAACTGGCCCATGCGCGCTTGTTCCGGCACGCTCGCTGGTTGCGCCAGCACCTCATTAGCGCGATCACCGACTACGCCCGGGGAATCAGCATCGACACCGAGCGCATCGAGTCGCTCGCGGCCGACTTTGACCCCGCCAACCCCGAAGGCTTGCGCGAGGCCCTCACGAGCGGCGCTCTCATTCCGCCGAAGACCGAGAGCCAAGTGGCTGCCCTGAGCCGACTCGAAACCACGCTGGCCCTCATCGAAGGATGGGTCGACGTCGTGACGGCGCACGCCACGAGCCGACTGCCCAAGGCGGATGCGGTGGCCGAGACCGTGCGTCGCCGCCGCGCCTCGGGCGGCCCCGCCGAGAGCGCCTTCTCGACCCTCGTCGGGCTCGAACTGCGGCCGCGCCGCCTCCGCGAAGCGGCAGCGTTCTGGCAGTCGATCACGGATGCCGTCGGCACCGACTCGCGCGACAGCCTCTGGGCCCACCCCGACCTGCTGCCGAGCTCTGACGACATCGACGACCCGAGCCGCATCATCGCCACCCTGCAGGGGGGCGGCGCGAGCGAACCTGATGCCCTCGACCAGGCCCTGAGTGATTTGCTCGCCGACGAGAGTGGCGACCGCCCCATCGAAGGTGCCCCGGGCGAAGCGCCCGACGAGCCCACGGTCTAGTAGCGCTGGGCGGGTTCGGCGGGCGGGCGAGTTCGGCGCTGCGTGAGCTCGGCGGGCTGAGCACCCCGCGGGCTCGGTGCTGCCCGAGCTCGGCGCTGCGCCGCAGCGGCTGCGGGGCTGTGGATGCCCGGCCCGCGGCACCCGTGCCATGCGCATCATGTGCGCCATGACGCTCAGACTTGACCCCCGCCGCCCCCTCGTGTGGCGCACACCGCACAGCCTGCAGATTGGGGTGGACCCGGTTCTCGCACACCTCGACGATGTGAGCGAGGGCGATGCCCGGCTCATCGACGCCCTCTCGGTCGGCGTCGTGCGGGCCGGCCTCGACATGCTCGCCGATGAGGCCGGGGTCGAGCGAGCCCGCGTCGACGAGGTGCTCGCGGCCCTCGCCCCGGCGCTCGTGGGTGACCCGGCGCTCGTCGGTGACCCAGCGCCGAGCCCGGCTCCGCACATCGCGGTGGTCGGTAGCGGGCTCGGCGCCCAACGCATCGCCGCCGTGCTCGACGAAGCGGGCTTCACGGTGACGCTGAGCTCGCCGGGTTCAACGCCGGGTGGGCGCGCGGGCGCGCACACCGCCCGGCGGGCCCGCGGCGCGCGGCCCGCGGCCGTCGTGCTCGTGAGCGCCCACGTCATCGACCCCGTGGAGCATCAGCGCTGGCTGGGCAGCGATGTGCTGCACGTTCCCGTCGTGTTCGGCGACGCGGCCGTGCGCGTGGGGCCGCTCGTCGACCCCGGACGATCCGCGTGCCTGGCTTGCGTCGAACAACAGCGCACACGCGACGACGCTGCGTGGCCCGCCATCGCCGCACAACTGTGGGGGAAAGCGGCGGCGGCAGAAGCATCCGGTCTCGCAACCGAGGCCGCCGTCGAGGTGCTGCGGCTCGTGCGCGGCCGCACGGTTGAGCGCAGCATCCGACTCGATGCGCACTCGGGTGAGCGCACCACGCAGCGGTGGGCCGTCAGTGAGCGGTGTGGGTGCCACGGCTTGTCGATCGAGCCCGCCGCGTTGCCCGCGGCCGCGCTGGGGCACATGCCCGAGCCGGTGCCCGAGCCTGTGCTCAGTGGTCTTTCGGGGCGCGAATCTCGTCGAGAAAACGACTCGGTGAGCGATCGGCACGGGCCGCGGTGGCCCGCACGGCCCACGACAGTTCCAGCACCTTTCGTGCCCGCGTGAGCCCCACATAGAAAAGGCGACGCTCTTCGTCGACGGCCTCGAGACCCTGCGCGAACGTGATGGGCACGAGCCCTTCGCTCAAGCCAACGATGTAGACGACATCCCACTCGAGGCCCTTCGCCGCGTGCAGGGTCGCGAGCGTGACGGCCGAGCGCGTGGGCGCGTGCTGCTGCTGTTGCCGGCGCTGCAACTCGCGCACAAAGTCGGGCAGCGTCGTGCCCGCGGGGGCTTCTTCGGCCAGGCTCAGCAGGGCGTTCATGCTCTGCCACTTGGCGCGCTCGGCTCCCCCACCCTCGGGCGGATCTTGCCGCCAGCCGAGCCCCCGCAACACGTCGCTCACGCTCTTGAACAGCGGCTCGTCGGTGATCGCGATCGACGCACCCCGCAGCAGCATGATCGCTTGCTTGACCTCGACCTGGTCGAAAAAGCGGCTGTCGGCGCGCGACTGCACGGGCACGCCAAACCGCGCGAGCGCCGACTCGAGCGCGATCGACTGCGTGTTGATGCGGTAGAGCACGGCGATTGACTCGGGCGGCGTGCCATCGTCAATGCGGCGCGCGATCGACTGAGCGACGGATGCGGCTTCGGCAGCATCATCCACGTGCTTCGACACCGAGGGGGTCGCCCCTCGATCGCTGCCCTCGCTCGCGGCGTGCAGGGTGAGCGCGCCCGGTCGCCCCCGCATGAGCCGATTGGCGAGCGTGACGATTGCCGTCGTCGAGCGGTAGTTGTCTTCGAGTCGCACGACGCGCGCCTCGGGGTATTCGCTGCCGAAGCGCACGAGGTAATCGCTCGTGGCGCCCGCGAACGAATAGATCGTCTGCGAGGCGTCACCCACGACGCACAACTCGCGGCGCCCACCGAGCCACAGCGAGAGCAAGTCGTGTTGCAGGGGTGAGACGTCTTGATATTCGTCGACGACAAAGAAGCGATACTGCGCGCGCACTTGGTGGGCCACGCGCGGCTCGTTCTCGATCATGCCCGCCGTGGCGAGCAGCACGTCTTCAAAGTCGATCTGCTTGCGCTCGTCTTTGATGCGCTCGTAGGTCTGCTGCAGCGACACCATGGCGTCGACACTCAAGCGCGAGGGCAGGGTGCGACTGTGGGCTGCCCGGGCATACTCCTCGACCGAGAGCCGACTGACTTTGCGCCACTCGATCTCGGCCGCAGCATCCCGCAGCCCCGCGGTGTCGAGATTGAGCTTGAGTAGCCCCGCGGCCTGCCCGAGCAGGGGGCCCTTGCCCTCGAGCACGCGCGGCGGGGTTCCGCCGACGACCGTGGGCCAGAAATAGTGCAACTGGCGCAGCGCCGCCGAGTGGAAGGTGCGTGCGGCTACCCCCTCGGCGCCGAGGGCACGCAGCCGGCCGAGAAGCTCGCCCGCGGCGCGCGTCGTGAACGTGAGCGCCATGACGCGCTGCGGGTCGTACGCACCTGTGGCGACGCCGTACGCGATGCGGTGCGTGATCGCGCGCGTCTTGCCCGTGCCGGCCCCGGCCAGCACGCACACGGGGCCGAGCAGCGCCTCGGCAACCTGCCGCTGATTGTCGTCGAGCTCGGCGAGCAGACGATCGGGGCTCACGATGGGGCCCGTGCTGGTGGAAGGCTGGGCGCTCACGACGCGACTCGCATCGGGTGACGCGCTCACGGCGCGTCCAGAGCCGACCCGAACCAGTCTTCGATGATGGCGCGGGCGATCGAGGTGCGACCGGGCAGCAGAATCTCGTCGAGGCTCGCCGCGAGCTCGTCACGGCTGAACCATCGCAGATCGAGAATCTCGGTTCCGTCGGGCCGCAAGGCGTTAGCGTGCGCGGGGTCGAGGCGCGCGCGAAAGCCCAGCATGAGTGACGCCGGAAAAGGCCACGGCTGCGAGCCGACATACTGCGGGTCGATGACGCGAAGCCCGGCCTCTTCATAGACCTCGCGCACGACGGCCGCCTCGAGCGACTCGCCCGGCTCGACGAAACCAGCGAGCAGCGAAAAACGGTTCGACTCCCACAGGGCATTGCTGCCGAGCACGAGCCGGTCGTCGGCATCGGTGATGCCCACAATGATGGCGGCGTCGGTGCGCGGAAAAAGCTCGGCGCCCGTCTCGGCGTCGACGCGCACCCAGCCCGCCTTGGCCGAGACCGTGGGGTTGCCCGTGCGCGGTGAAAACAGGTGCGTCGCATGCCAGTTGGCCATGCCGAGCGCCTCGATCGCCAGGCCGGCATCACGGTCACCCAAGCGGTGCCCGAGCGTGCGTGGCGAGCCCCACCGCGTGACGTCGGGCTCCAGCGCTGGGCCGGTGACGTCGTCCACCACGACGGCGGTGATGGCAGCGCCCGCCGGCACGCCGCCCTCGGCCTCGAGCGTGCGCCCGAGATAGACGCGCAGGGCGTCGGCCGGGGCAGCCCCCCACGGCAGGAAGGCGAGGGCGGGGGCGGTGGCCGCATCCGTCGACGAATGGGCCAGAAGCACCTCGCCACGCCAGAGCACGACGATGCGCGAATCGGGATGCGCGGCGAGCTCGTCGAACAGTGCGGGGCGCTCGCGCGAAGCGTGATCACGGTCGATGCGATACCGCGAGAGCGGGAGGCTCTGCGTCAGCGAATGGACCATCAACGACCCTTTCGGCGGCAATCACAACGGTGGCGGCAAACACAACGGCGGCAGTGAAGACGGCGCCCCGTCGCGTGGCGCGTGGCCCGGCCACGGGTCTGCGACCTACCCTGTCGGTATGTCGCGCCGATCGCCTCTCACTCTAGCCGCGCTCGCCACCTCGGCCGTCGCGGGCCTGGACGTGACGCACGCGGCCGCCCTGGGAGGCACTGGCGGCGAGGTGGACTCGGCCCTGCTGAGCACGCGCGACGGCCGCACGCTCGTGATTCGCGTGCCGCGCACGGCCGCCGCCGAGAGCGAGCAGTCTGCCGATCTCGTCGCCGTGCGCGCGCTGAGTGACGGCGTGCGCGCCCGCTTGCCCTTTGGGGTACCGCGGATGCTCGGCCAAGCCCCCGTCGATGGCACGCGCGCGATCGTCTCGGAGTTCGTCGACGGCTCACCCCTGTCACTCGCGGCGATCACTCCCGGCATCGCGGCGTCGATCGGCCAGGCCGTTGCCGCGATGCACGCCCTGCCAACGAGCGTCGTTGCCGACGTGGGGCTCCCGCAACTGCGCGCGATTGACGTTATGCGCGAAGCCGTGGCGACCCTCGACCGCGCCGCGGCGACGGGCCTCGTGCCCGCCGCGCTGCTGCGCCGCTGGGAGCTGGCCGCCGACGACTCGACCCTCTGGCAGTTCACCCCCACCGTCATCAACGGCTCACTCAGCGCCTCGTCGTTCTTGGTCGTGGGTGACTCGGTCACGGGAGTGCTCGGCTGGGCGCGACTGCAAGTGGGCGACCCCGCGCGCGACCTGTTCTGGATGCTCGGCTCGAGCGACCCGAACGTGCCCGAGACGGCCTTCGACGCGTACCACCAGTCGCGCGGCATCCACGATCGCCAGGTGGGGCGGCGCGCGGTCTTCGCGGCCGAGCTCGAACTCGCACGCTGGTTGCTGCACGGCACCGAGCGGCGCTCGACCGAGATCGTCGACGACGCCGTGGGCATGCTGCACGCGCTGCTCGATCGCGTGAGCGGCGACCTCACCAACCCGCTCGCGAGCGAGCCGACCCTGGCCGTGGGCCTCGACGAGGTCGATGAGCTACTCGAGCGCGGAACCCCACGCTCACCCGGCTCGGCGTACTAGCGCTGCGCGGCCTTCTCGCGCCGCGCGGCCTTCTCGCCGGGCCGCCGTCTAGCCTCGCGCGGCCTCGATGAGCGCCGCGAACAGCCTCAGGTCATCGGGCGTCTCTTCGGGGTGCCACTGCACGGCGACCCCGAACGACATGCCATCGATGTCGACCGCCTGAATGATGCTGTCGTCTCCGCGCGCACTGATGGTGAGCCCCGGGGCGAGGTGGTTGATGGCCTGGTGGTGGTAGCTCTTGACCGTGAGGCTCTCGCCGAGCATCCCGCCGATGCGCGTGCCCGGCACCGTGATGACGGGGTTGTCGGCAAAGGTCGCGTTGCCATAGCTGTAGCGGTTTGAGCCGATGACGTCGGGCAAGTGCTGAACGAGCGTGCCGCCGAGGGCCACGTTGAGCACCTGCAGGCCTCGGCAAATGCCGAGCAGCGGCAAGTCGCGCGCGATCGCGGCACGCACGAGTGCGATCTCCCACGCGTCGCGATCGGGGCGCGGGGCGTCGTTTTCGGGATGCGCGCGCTCGCCATACAGCGCCGCATCAACGTCTTTGCCACCCGTGAGAATGAGCCCGTCTAGACAATCGAGCACGCGCTCAATCGCGTCAGCGTGCGGCGGTTGCGGGGGCAAGCCGACGACGGCTCCCCCGGCGGCGATCACGCAGTCGGTGTAGACGCGGGGCAGCACGGCGGCCGGGCGATCCCACAGGCCCATGACCGTCTGCTCCATGTAGGTGCTGAGGCCGATGAGTGCGGTCACGCGGCGCCACCCTCGTACGAGCGCACGATGATCGAGCGGGCGCGACGCAGAGCACGAACGAGTTCGGGCTGACGGATGCCCAACTCTTGGCTCACGTCACTGTAGGTGCGGCGCTGCACAAGCACCCCCGTGGCGGCGGCCTGCAGATCGTGCGGCAGCCGGGCGATCGCGGCCTCGAGGTCGGCCGGATTCAGCGCGCTGACAGCCTGCTCGAGCCGAGCATCCTCGGGGTCAACCACATCGAGGTCAAACTCGTCGTCGCGCATGGGGAGGGGTTCTTTCTGTGGATCGAGCTGGCGCTCGGGGGCGAGCTCACGAGAGCTCACCCCCGAGCATCAGCGGGGTTTAGCTGGCGAAGTCTCTCACCAGGTGTTCGTTTTCTTTCGGGTTCAGTCGACCGACG
>JBDKJR010000214.1:0-4073 GCA_039796515.1 Actinomycetota bacterium | reverse complement strand
CCTCGTCGAGGTACTTCTGCGTCTGCACGACGGCGTCTTGCTGACGTGCGAGGTACTCCCGCTCGGCCTCGTCACGGCGCGCCGTCAATTCGACGTCGAGATCGACGCGGGCCTGCTCTGCCTCACGCGCCAGGCGAGCACGGTGCTCGTCGGCCTCGTGCTTGAGTTGCGCGCGCACGGCCGTCGCCTCATCGGCGAGCACGCGACGCTGACGCTCGGCATCGCGCTCAAGGTTGGCGCGCTGAGCCGCAGCAGCGTCATCGTGCGCGGCACGTTGCGTGGCGATCTCGCGCTCGGCGGTGGATCGAGCCTCGGCGACCTCGCGCTCGACGGTGGCACGAGCATCCGCCACTTCGTGGTCGAGGGCCGTGCGGGCGCTCGCGAGTTCTTCTGCCAACGCCGTGCGGGCAGCCTCAATCTCGAGCTCGAGTGAGGCACGGCTCGCGCTGATGTGCTGCTCGAGAGCCGCACGACTGCGCGCTTCGAGCTGCTCAACCTCGGCGCGACGGCGAGCTTCTTCGGCCTCCCACTCGGCCTGGCGGCGCGCGAGTTCAGTCTCGACAGCTTCACGGTTGGCCGTGAGCTCGGCAGCGAGTTCGGCGCGACCCGTGCGAATGTCGGCGTCGAGCTGGGCGCGACGCGTGGCGTCGTCACTCTCGAACGTCGTTCGTGCCTGCTCGGTGTCACGCGCGAGGGCGCCGGCCGCTTCGCGCGCCTCAGCAACCTCACGATCGGCGACAACCCGCAACTCGGCGAGTTCGCGCTCGGTCTCGGCGCGCAACGCGGCGGCTTCGCGCTTGGCGGTCGCGCGCGCTTCGGCCGCCTCGGTGGCGACGGCTCCGCGAATGGCCGCGGCTTCACGAATGGCTTCTTGCACGAGAGCGTCGGCGTCGGCGCGCGCCCGCGCGATCGTCTCTTCAGCCTGGCGGCTCGCGGCTTCCGTCAACTGGCTCGATCGCGACGCAGCGTCGGCAACCATGCGCTCGGTGCGCTCGGCCGTCTCGGCCTGAAGTCGCTGCGCTTCGCTCTGCGCGGCGGCGCGGAGCTTCTCGGCGTCAATGTCGGCCTGACTGATGAGGCGCGTCGACTGCTCTTCGGCAACCCGAAGGGTCTGCTCCAGCTTGGAGCCAAGACCGGCATAGGTGGGCCGACCGACCTCGTCGAGCTCAGCCTGTAGGTCTTCGATGACGGCTTGCAAACGACCGACTTCTTTCGCGCTCTCGGCGCGATCGGTGTTCGCCTTGATGAGCTCACGGCGAATCTCTTGCAGGGCGCGATCAACCTCTTCGCGCTTGTAGCCGCGCATCTCGCTGCCGAAGTCGTACTCAGTGTCTGCCACGTGCCGTCTCCCGGTATTGGGTGGGGTGAACGCGTTCGAGTGTAGTCGTCGGGTGGGCCTCACCGGGGCGGGATGCTGCACTCGCGAGCCCGTGACGATCCACCTCGAATGGGCCATCGCGCGAGAGTCGGCTATTCTGGAATGTCTTTGTTCTGCTGGACGCCCGTCTTCCGAAGACGGAACCCGCCCGATGTCGAGCGCAGGTGGATCGATGCACAGTGCATCGAAGGTTCATTCCGCCGTCAGACGTTCTTGGGCCGCGATCGACCTCGACCGCGACGCGCCAGCACGAGAGGAGTAGACCCGTGCGATTCATCGCAGCGTTCGTGTTCTTTGTTGTTGCTGTTGTCGGCGTGGGTTTGGGTATCGCGCAGCGCACCGTGTGGGCGCCGCCCGACCGCATCACGGCCGAGTTGCAACTTGACTCGACGGCGACGGTTACGGTCATTGATGGCACAGCCCTCAACGCCTACGACGGTCGCCAGACCGTTCAGATCATCGGCGGAGTCGTCGCGGCTCCCGTTCCGGAGCCCGAAGAGTCGGATGTGCCCGCGGTGGGGGAGACCCCCGCTGCTACCGCAGACCCCGATGCGGCGACCGAGACCGACGCGATCGTTGCGGCGTATGGCCGCACGACCGACGTGCTCGCGTGGGTCGGCTCGGCGGGCTACAACCTCGTCACTTTTGATGACGAAACTGGCACGCTCGTGAGCGAGAAGATCGTCGGGTCAGAGATCGTGGTTCCGAACCCCGCAGGCAGCGACCTGTGGTTCGGCGATCTCGAAGGCGAAGGCGAGCTTGGCCTGACGGTCAACGTGCCGGATGAGGTGTCGATGCTCATCGTCTCTGACGGCACCTTGCCGGCGCCACAAGCACTCTCAGTGACCTGGCCGCTCGACGCCAGCACGCCCTTCTCCACCGTGCTGATTCTCGGTGGAGTGGGGTCGCTCGTGATCGGCTTGCTGTTCTTGCTGTGGGCACTGCTGCACATGCGCCGCCAGCGCGGCCCGCGGCGCAAGACCCCAAAGATGCCCAAGGTGCCGCGTCCCTCGCGCTACCGGCCGGCCTCAAGCCGCACTGTGCTGGGTCGCCCGAAGGGTCGCCGCGCTGCATCGCGCGTGGCACTCGTGCCGACGCTTCTCGTGGGCGCGATGCTCGTGACGGCGTGCACGGGTGGCGGAGCATCCACCGTCGAAACGCCGACTCCTGCCCCGACTGACGTCGCCGAGACGCCCGAGGTCGCCGTCACCGAAAACCAACTCGAGCGCATCGTGTCGCGCGTGGGCGCCACGCTCGAACAAGCCGATGCTGATCGTGACATCGCCCTCGCCGAAACCCGATTGGGTGGCGCCGCTCTCGACCTCCGACGCTCGAGCTACACCATCAAGGGCAAAGTCGCCGACTTCGCCGTGGCACCCGTGATTCCGACGGGAGACGTGCAGCTGACCCTGCCCGAACGTCTGCCCGAAGAAGGAGACGTGTGGCCCCGCCGTGTCTTCGCGATTGTTCAAGCTCCGGCCACGGAGAACGCCGATGGCGAAGAAGTGCAAACTCCGCCCCTGGCGCTGTTGCTCGTGCAGGACGACCCGCGCAGTCAATACAAGGTGCACTACGCAATCACAGTCACCCTGGCGGAAGACGCCGAGCGGCCAGAGGTCGCACCCGCGTCGATCGGCGCGCCCTTGCTGCCGAGCAACACGCCCCTGCTCTCGGTGACTCCCGACGACGTGGCGGTGGGCTACGCCGACCTGCTGTTGACGGGTGAAGAGAGCGAGTTCTTTGACCTCTTCCAGGCGGAGGGCGACACGCTTGTCGAGCAGATTGGCGCGGCCGCGAAGGCAGCCCGCCGAGCAGCACTGCCGTCAACCGCCGCGATCGCATTTTCGAACGCCGTGGGAGAGAACGAGATCTTCTCTCTCGTCACCAACGATGGCGGCGCTCTCGTCATGCTCACGATCACCGAGACCGAGCGTGTGACGCCGACAGAAGCCGGTGCGGCCGTCAACGCTCCCGCTGCGGTTGCGGCGCTCGCGGGTCGCGCCCAGAGCACCACGGGCATCGAAGCGACCTATGGCTTGCAGATTCTGTTCTCCGTACCGCCCGTGGGCAGCGACGCACAAGTTGTCTTGCTCGGCTTCACGCAAGGCCTCATTGCCGCGAGGGAGATCTGATGACTGACCCCACTCTGTCGGGTTCTTCGCTGCGCGGAGCCGTCGACCTCTCCGGGCTCGTGCGGGCCGCGCAAGCCCCGACTGCGGCGGCTTCGACGTCCGGGGCCACGCCGGCCGGCATTGTTCGCGACACCGACGAGGCAAGCTTTGGTGCGATCGTCGAACTTTCGCGCAGCATCCCGGTCATTCTCGAGTTCTATGCCGATGGCATCCCTCCCGTGCTGGGTGGCCTGGTTGCCTCGTACGGTGGCCGTCTTGTGCTCGCGACGATCGACGGTAATCGCAGCCCGGGCATCGCGCAGGCCTTTCAGATTCAGCAAGTTCCGGCGGTCGTGGCGCTCGTGGGCGGGCGACCGTTGCCGCTGTTCGTCGGTATGCCGAGCGAGCCCGAGGTGCGGCAGGTTCTCGACCAAGTGCTCGAGTTCGCCGAGCAGAACGGTGTTGTGGGCGTGCTCCCGGCTGGTGAGGGAGAGGCCGGCGAGGCTGAGGCCGTCGAGCCGCCCCTGCCGCCCCTGCACCAAGAGGCGTACGACGCGATTAGCGACGGCGATTACGCGGCCGCA
>JBDKJR010000213.1:0-4992 GCA_039796515.1 Actinomycetota bacterium | reverse complement strand
GCTTTTGGCAGTTGATTCGCACGCTGCAGAACGAGGGAACGAGCATCCTGCTCACGACCCACTATCTCGATGAGGCCGCCCAACTCGGTGATCGCGCCGGAATCATCGCCGGTGGCCGCATGGTCGATCTGGCCCCCATTGACGAGATCGGCGGCCGCGAATCGCGCGTACCGCTCGTGCGCTGGCTCGAGAACGGCGAGCGCCGCGAACAGCGCACGACCTCGCCGGCGACGCTCGTCACCGAACTGGTCGGGCGCCTGGACGGCGAACCCGAGTCGCTCGAGGTCATTCGCCCGAGCCTCGAAGACGTGTACCTCGATCTCGTGGGCCACGAGCACGCGAGCGACCTGAGCGCTGAAGCGTTGAACGAAACGGAGGCGGCACGATGAGCACGACAGACTCGACGCCGATGATGAGCCCCGCGCGGGCATCCCGTAGCGAATCGGCCGTGGGCCGCGCCGCCCGACTCGGAGTGCTGCGCATCGGCTACGAAGTGCGCGCCTACTTTCGCCAGGGCGACACGGTCTTCTTCACGTTCCTGTTTCCGGTCGTCATGCTCACGATCTTCTCGGTCTCGTTTAGCGAAGCGAGCTTTGGCCAGACGGCCGACGGCGACGAGATCACGGCGGCCTGGTTCTTTTTGCCGGCCATGCTCGCCGCAGGTGTGTTGCTGAGCGGTCTGCAAAACCTCGCGATCGATATCGCGATGGAGAAAAGTGACGGCACCCTCAAACGGCTCGCGGGCTCTCCCCTGCCGGTCGTGAGCTACTTCATCGGCAAGCTGGGCCAGTCGTTCACGACGGGCCTGCTGCAGGCTGGCGTGCTGCTATTGCTGGGCTTCACGGTCTTTCAAGTGCCGCTGCCCGAGAACCCCGAGAACTGGGTGACGTTCGCATGGGTGTTCACTCTGGGCGTGCTGTGCTCGGCCATTCTCGGCATCGCCCTGAGTGCGGTGCCGCGCAGTGGCAAGAGTGCCACGGCCGTCGTGATTCCCATCACGCTCGTGCTGCAATTCATCTCGGGCGTCTACTTGCGATTCAGCGACCTGCCCGAGTGGTTGCAGAACGTCGCCTCGGTCTTTCCGCTCAAGTGGATGGCGCAAGGCATGCGCAGTGTCTTCTTGCCCGATGAACTCGTCGTGCTCGAGCAAAACGAGTCGTGGGACCTTTCCGGCATCGCGATCGTGCTCGCGATCTGGCTCGTCGCTGGGCTCGTCATCACGAGCCTGACGTTCCGGTGGATTCGCAAAGACAGCTGAGCCGCTAGAGCGCGATGCCCACGAACACGGGCTCGGGGTGCAACACCACCCCGTAGGTGTCGCGCACGCGGGTTTGAATGTAGCGAGCAAGTTCGGCGACCTCAGCCGCCGTCGCGCGCCCGCTCGCGTTGGTGAGGGCCAAGGTGTGCTTTGTCGAGACGGATGCGCCCGAACCCGGCAACGCAAAGCCGCGGGCGATACCGGCGTGCTCGATCAACCACGCGGCGCTGAGCTTGACGGTGCCCTCGACCCGCTCGGGCGGCGGTGCCGGCTCATGCCCGAGCGGAACCGCCACGGCGACCGGCTCGGGTTGCTGGGGCCAGCGCGGCGCTTCGGCGGGCATCCGCAGCGCAAACGACTCAGAGACGATGGGATTGGTGAAGAACGAACCCGCACTCACCGACTGGCGATCGTTCTCATCGAGCACCATGCCTTTGCTCGCACGCAAGGCGAGCACAGCTGCCCGCGTTGCCGTCAGGGGAGCTCGCTCACCCACCGCAACGCCCAGGGCTTCGGCCAATTGCGCGTAAGCGATCGGGCGACTAAGCGACGCCTCACTGTGCTCGAGCGCCAGCTCGACGCTCAGCACCACCGCCCGCCAGCCGCTCTTGAGGGCGCTGCTTCGGTATCCCAACTCGAGAGCTGGAGCGGGAACCGCGCGCCGCTCGCCACTCTCGACATCGAGCAGCTCAACGCTCACAAGGCTCTCGGCGAGGTCTTGACCGTAGGCCCCGATGTTCTGAATCGGGGCCGCGCCCGTCGAACCCGGAATGCCACTCAAGGCCTCGATGCCCGCCCAGCCGTTCTCGACCGTGTGGGCGACCAGGGCATCCCAGGGCTCCCCCGCCTGCACGCGAAGACGAACGGGACGCGCCGAACCCGGAACGTCAGGCAGTCGCTCGATGCCGCGCGTGGCAATGCGCACGACGAGCCCGTCGATTCCCTCGTCGCCGACGAGCACGTTCGATCCGCCGCCGAGCACGAACCAGGGCTCGCCGAGGCGTTCGGCCTCGAGCACCTCATCGACGAGCTGCTCGACAGCCGTCGCCTCGACGAATCGCTCGGCCGGGCCGCCGACGCGCAGAGTTGTGAGCTCAGCGAGCTGCATGGTCACTCAGGCGAACGGGGTGACGCGAACCTGCGCCTTACCGAGCACCGTCTGGTCGTCGTAGGTGGCGGTGAGGTCGATGCGGGCTCCGGCGTCATCCACCGCGCCGACCGTGGCCGTGACCGTGACGGTGGCGCCGAGCTGCGGGTCGACCACGACGGGGCGAGTAAACCGCACCTGGTAGTCGCTGACCCAGCCGCGGGCATCCAGCCAATCGACCACCGGCTGCACTGCGAAGCCCATCGTCAGCATGCCGTGGGCGAGCACGCCCGGGAGCCCGACCGACGCCGCCACGTCGTCGCGGTAGTGGATGGGGTTGAAGTCGCCGCTCGCGCCCGCGTAGCGAACGAGCGTGTCGCGCGACAGCGCGAACGTGCGCTCTGCGACAACCTGACCGACCTCAAGACCGTCGAACGCGCTCACGATTCGTCTCCTCGAATGACGAGCGTCGAAATGCTCGTGACGACGTGTTCGCCCGCGGCATCGGTCATGGTCGACTCGCTCGTGACCATGCTGTTGCCGCCGAGCGACTTGATGCTCGTGACCCGCAGCGTCGCCGTGAGCTCATCGCCCGCGACGATGGGCCGCGAATAGCTGAAGCGCTGGTCGCCGTGCACGACTCGGCTGAAGTCGATTCCGGCATCGGGCTCGGCGAGCAATTGCTGCAGGGTCGCTTCGGCGATCACGATCGGAAACGTCGGCGGGGCCACGACGTCGGCGAAGCCCGCAGCACGCGCGGCCTCGGGGTCGTGGTGCAGGGGCGCGGTCGCCAGAACGGCGCGCGCAAACTCGCGCACCTTCTCGCGGCCCACGAGATAGGGGGCCGTTGGCGCGAACGCGCGCTCGGTCAGCTCAGGATTCACAGGCACGTGCCCAGTCTAGGCGCGAGGCGCCCGTCGGGGACGGTGGGGCCGGATGCCCGGCGGGGGTCTAGAAGAGCGTCGCGCCGAGCAGGCGGTCGAGCATCGACCGGCCGAGGGCACGCTCGGCCGCGTGACCGCGTGACTCGCCGCGCACGAGAAGCTCGAGACCGCGCGTGGCCGCGACGGCTCGCAACACCAATTCGTCGCGCTCCGTCGGGGTGCGCCCGTAGCCGTGCAAGAACGCTGCACGCAACCACGGCTCATCGCGCCACGGGCCATATTCGAGCCACAGCAGATCAACAATGCGCGGCTCGAATTCGCAGTGCGAGAAGTCAATGAAGCGCACGTGGCCACCGGGGTCGATGATCCAGTGCTGCGGGGTGAGGCGACGGTGCGCGGGCACGTGGTCGAAGTCGCCCAAGTCGAGGGCCGCGGCCACGTGCTGCCGGGCGACATGGCGCTCGGCCGCGAGACGCTCTGCGCGTTCATCGCGCCCATCGAGGCCATCGCCCCAGAGCTCGTCGGCCGCGCGACTCCAGCGCTCAAACTCGGCGGCGATCATCGGCCCAAAACGGTCGTGCCGACGCGCCGGCTCCGCGTCGTGCAGTCGCCGCACGAGATCGCCCGCGCGCATGTGAATGTCGGGGTCGCGCTCGTGGGGTGTGCCTGCTGCGGGCTCTCCGAGCAACCGCGAGAGCGTCACGAGGCGCAGCGACGGCTCGCTCAGCACAATGCGCGGCGCATCGCCGCCGAGCGCCACGGCGTAGCGCTGCAGGGCATCGGATTCGCGCTGGTGGGGCCCCGCATCCCGATGCCACTTGACAACGGCCTGTTCGCCGCCGCGCGTCATGACGTGCAAGACGCGGGAGAGTCGGTGGGCGCCCCAGTGTTCGGCAACGACGTCGACCGGCCCGAGCGTGCGGTGCACGCGGTCGAGCACTTCGGCGTCGCTCGCGAGCCGAGCGCGCGCGTCAGACGAGCGGGCATCAACAGTGATGCTCACGGTGTCCTCCTCCGGCCGGGGGAATGGGTGTTTCTGGGCCTATGCGAAACCCCGGAGCGCCGTCGTCGGCGTTCCGGGGTTTCGGTGGTTCGTAGGTCAGCGGGCTACTGGCAGCTCTCGCACTGCAGCATGTCCATCGGGTCGACGGGCACGGCGTAGCCGCCAACGGTCTCGTTGTCGTTGTCCATGACGGACCTCCTTCTGCTGAAAATCTCCGCCCCAGGCGGCTAGGGGTCTCACTATATAACGGGAATCACAAACATGTCATTCCCCTACATCTAGTGTTTTCGGCGTGTCGCGGTCAGATTATTCGGGATGCTCGCCGCCAGCCCCCTGCCCCCACGCAGGCACGCCCCGTAGTCTGGAGCCCTCCCGCTCACGAGCTCGCGAAGGTCGTTATGCGCTTCTGGCCCGCCCGCGCCCGATCGGCCGTTGCGCCGTCGGGCGAGCCGCCGCGCGACCTTTCTCTGCAGATCGATGAGGGATACCTCGTTGCCGTCTCGGCCGTGCGCCTCGCCGTGAAAAACGGGGTCATTCTGCGGACCCTGCGCGATGAGGCGCCGTGGAACGAAGCAGAAGCCACGCAGCTCGCGCGCGAGGCGATCAGTTCGCTCATCGCCGAGCTCGACGACACGGCCGCTCGCTTGACCCACGAACGGGATATGGCCGCCCTGACCCCGAGCGCCGCGCGCGTGGCACGCACGGCGCGCGAACGGGCGCGCATCCGGCGCAGTCGGGAGGAGTTCGCGCGGCTCGAAGC
>JBDKJR010000212.1:0-3727 GCA_039796515.1 Actinomycetota bacterium | reverse complement strand
CGCACCACAGCACTATGGGCGGTTCCCCGATGTCGGGGAGCCGCCCATTGTTGTTGACGATGGTCGACGGATGCCCACCACACGCGCTTGGTGCCGCACGCCCCTCGTCACCGAGCGCACACCGAGCGCCCACCCAGCGCCGTCGCCTAGCCTGGAGCCGTGACAACGACGGCCGCGCGCGTGACCACGACACCCCTGCCCTGGGGTGCGATGGGCGTCACCGCGCTCGGATCAGGGGCGCTCGTCGCTCTGCTCATCGGCTTGGTCGTGGGCGGGGGCGCCGACGCTGCCCTCATCGCCGACCCCGGAGCCGTCGTTCGCTATGGTCTCCCGATCGCCAAACTCGCCATGACCCTGGGCGCGGCGGGCGCTATCGGCGGACTTCTTCTCGCTTTGCTTGCCCTGGCGCCCGACCGCCCCGAGCACAACGCGGCGCTTGATGCGGCGGCGGCCTTCGCGGCACTGTGGACGCTCGCGGCCGCAGCCTCCGCCTTCTTTACCTTTCTCGCGGCCTACCTTGAGCCGGTCGCGATTGATGACCGCTTTGGGCGGCTCATCTCCGCCTTCCTGACCTCCACCGAGCTGGGTCAGGCGTGGCTGACGACGACACTCATGGCCGCCGCGGTCACGGTGCTGTGCTTTGCCGTGCGCAGCCCTGCCGTGCTCGCCGTCGTTGCGGTGGTGGCGGTGGCGGCCCTGTGGCCCGTGGCGCAGACCGGCCACTCGGGTGGCACGGCCAATCACGATGCGGCCGTGACGGCGGTCTACCTGCACAGCGTCTTTGCCGCCGTATGGGTGGGCGGCTTGCTCACGATCGTGCTCGCCCGCACCGCACTCGCCGACCGACTGCCGGTTGTCTTGGCCCGGTACTCAACGATCGCGCTCGTCTCGTTCATCGTTGTCGCGGCCTCGGGTCTCGTGAGCGCTCAACTGCGGATGGGCGGGCTCGAGTCCCTCGCGTCGCCCTACGGCGCGCTCGTGGTCGCCAAGGTCGCCGCGCTCATCGGACTCGGCGCTTTCGGGGCCGCGTATCGCCGCCGCCTCATCGCGCGGCTCGAGCGTGAACAACGCCCACGCACCACGTTCTGGATCATCGTGACCGCCGAGCTCGCCCTCATGGGCATCGCCTCGGGGCTCGCGACCGCCCTCGCTCGAACGGCAACCCCGGTGCCCGAGGTGCCGGTCGATCAGCTGGCGAACCCCAGCCCGGCCGAGATTCTCACCGGCTCACCGCTGCCCCCGCCGTTTGAGCCGTGGCGACTGATGACCGAGTGGGACCTCAATCTCTTGTGGGGCCTGCTCGCGGGCTTTGGCGCCTTCTTCTACCTCGCGGGCGTCGTGCGGCTTCATCGTCGGGGCGACGCGTGGCCCGTGCATCGCACGATCTTGTGGACGCTTGGCATGCTCCTGCTCGTTTTTGTCACGAGTAGCGGATTGGCCGTGTACGAGCGCTACCTGTTCAGTGTCCACATGCTCGGCCACATGGTGCTCAGCATGGGGATTCCCGTGATGCTCGTGCTCGGGGCGCCCGTGACGCTGGCGGCACGGGCCATCCACGCCCGCAAAGACGGTTCGCGCGGCCCGCGCGAGTGGATTCTGGCGATCGTGCACTCGCGGTTCGCGGGCATCGTGGGGCACCCGATTGTTGCCTCGGTCGTCTTCGCCGTGTCGCTCTTGGTGTTCTATTACTCGCCGCTGTTCTCGTGGGCGGTGAGCGATCACCTCGGCCACCAGTGGATGGTGCTGCACTTCTTGCTCAGCGGCTACCTCTTCGTCAACGCGCTCATTGGCGTCGACCCCGCGCCGTATCGTCCTCCGTACCCGATTCGGCTCATCATCTTGCTCGCGACCATGGCCTTTCACGCCTTCTTCGGTCTCTCCCTCATCACGGGCACCGGATTGCTGTTGCCCGAGTGGTTTGGCGCGATGGGGCGCGACTGGGGTCAGGATCCCCTTGCCGACCAACAGACCGGCGGCGGCATCGCCTGGAGCGTCGGCGAGATTCCGACTCTCATGCTCGCCATGCTCGTGGTGTGGAGCTGGAGTCGGGCGGATGGGCGAGAAACGAAGCGCCTCGATCGTCGTGCCGATCGCGACGGCGACGCCGACCTCGAAGCGTGGAACGCCATGCTCGCCGAGCGCGCGCGCCAAAGTGCGCGAGTTCAGCCCCCCTCGGCGTAAAGCCGAATCACGGGTTCGCGGTCGACGATCGTGACCTCGCCGCGCACGATGAATGCGAGCGTCTCGTCGCGGGTCGAAATGGTTCCGTCGAATAGTCGCTGCGCCTCAACGACGAGCTGAACCGAACCTTCGCCGCGAATCTTCCACACCTCGGGCTGCTCACCCGGCTCGATCGAGAGCTCGTCGAGAGAGTCGAGTCGCCATTGCGGCGCATCGACCACTCGATCGGTGATGACGACGCCAAAGGGGCACCCGGTGGGCTGCAGCACGGCCTGCTCGGCACACTCCTGCATGAGGCTCTCGACGCCGCGGTCCACCACGCGCTGCAGTCGCTCGGCCGGAGTGACCGCGAGCGTGATCGCCGTCACCCCATCCTCGCCACCGACGCGCACCGACTGGGGCTCGGCCGAGAGCAACGGCTCATCGAGCCGCACCGTCACGCGCGCGGGCACGAAGACACTGACCGCGACGGGTTCTCCCGCGGCGGCGGCCACGACCGACTCGGCGTTCACCGCAATGACGTTGTGCCGGTCAGCGGCAACCTCGAGCGACATGACCGGGGGCTCGACGAACGCCCAGGCCGGCACGACTCCGAAGGTCGGCGGGGCGGGTTCGAGGGTGAAGGTCGCTTGCACAGCATCCGTCTCATCGCCGTATTCGATCGTGACGGCGACCGTGCCATCACCTCGATCGGCACTCGAGATGACGCGGTGGATGCTCGGCTCACCCTCATCCCCAACGGGCATCGCCGTCGGCGGCTCGAGGCCGGCGAGCTGGGCGGCGGCGACGAGGTCATCGCGCGCGAGGGCGTCGAGGTAGCGCTGCACGTGCGCGGCGGGCGTGGCTGAGGTGCTCAGCAGAATGCCGAAAGACAGCCCGGCAAGGGCGAGAAGGGCCGCGACGGCTCCTCCCCCGACACGCGCTGCCCGGGTCATGCGCCCAGCCTACGCATGCTGCGCACGATGCCCGCGAGGTGTGCGAGGGTGGCGCGCGGCCGCAACTACAGTGGTGTGTCGCCGACCGAATCACCCGGGTGGGCGCCGCGAAGGGGGAGGGTCATGGCAGCACGAGATCGCCTCTTCGCTGACGGCCACGCCCTGAGCCCCGAACAGCAGGCCGTGCTCGAGCTCATCGAATCGACGCGCGAGCATGTTTTTGTGACCGGGCGGGCGGGCACCGGAAAGTCGACGCTTCTCGAGGCCTTCATCGCGTCGACCGAGCGCTCGGTTGTCGTGTGTGCCCCGACAGGAGTGGCGGCGCTCACTGTAGGTGGCCAGACGATCCACTCGCTCTTTCGCCTACCGATTGGTCTGATCGCCGATCACGAGTTCGATGACTCACCCGAACTGCGTCGACTGCTGACCTCGATCGACACGGTCGTGATCGACGAGGTCTCGATGGTGAGCGCCGACCTCATGGACGCGATTGATCGTCGCTTGCGTCAGGCTCGCGCCCGCAAACATGAGCCCTTCGGCGGGGTACAGGTCGTGCTCTTCGGCGACCCCTACCAACTCGCTCCCGTACCGGGCCGCGACGAGGGCGAGCG
>JBDKJR010000211.1:0-3575 GCA_039796515.1 Actinomycetota bacterium | reverse complement strand
CGGGTTCGTTGGGCATGACGATGAGGTCAAGTTCGACACCGGGCGGAGCCTGGCGCATGAGTTCGATGAAGTTCTCCAAGCGTCGCTGGCGCTGGCCCGCGGCGCTGTGGATCATCCGGATTGGTTGGTTGACCGGTCGCGGCTCGCGGTCGACGTAGGGAGCGGCGTTGGTGACAACGCCAAACGGCACGCCGTAGTCGCTCTCATACTCCGCAGCGATGCCGGGGGCGACGGTCGTGGCCGAGGCCACGAGTGGCAGGTAACGGCGACACAGCCACCGCAAGAACGGGGCGACAAAGAGTCGCCAGGTGAGCTCGTTCTCTTTCTCGCGCGGCGCGAACTCGTGCAGGTCAGCATGCACGCCGCGTCGAGGCGCGAGCGAGAGCGCGAGCGGCACCGTGGTCAGGTCGTTCGCGAGCACGATGTCGAACTCTTTGCCGGTCAGCAGGCGCCGAGCGGCGGCGACCCCCTGAATGTTCTCGTACGCGCGCGTGTACTGGCGGGTGATGAGTGCGACACGGTCGTCGACCCAGCCACGCGCATCCGCATCGATCTCGAGGTGCTCGACAACGCCCTCCGGCGCGGGACCTTGCCCGCACGTCGTGACGTCGTAGTCAGCGGTGAAGAGTCGCACCTGCTTGAGCACCCGAGGGTCTGAGACGATTCGCGAGATAGAGACAATGAGCATCCGGGGGCGCGATGACATGCCCCCATAGTGTCACGGTCAGTGACCGCCGCTATGCCGGTCGCCGTTAGGGTGCGGGAGCATCCCACGAGCCCGTGAGTCCCGCGAGAGCGGCTTGCCGCGCGAACTCGGGGTTCGAGGCGACAAGCTGGTCAAACGTGCCGTGATCAGCCAGCACGCCCTCACTCATGAAGAAGATTTGGTCAGAGTGCTGAATGGTCGCGAGTCGGTGCGCCACCGTTACGGTGGTCACGCGGCCCTTGAGCCCCATGATTGCCTCGGTCACGCTTGCCTCGGTCACGGTGTCGAGGGCGCTCGTCGCTTCGTCGAGCACCAAGACGAGCGGGTCGGCATAGAGCGCTCGAGCGACACCGAGTCGTTGCCGTTGACCACCCGAGAGCGAGAGACCGCGTTCTCCAATTCCGCCGTCGATGCCCCCAAAGCGGGCTTCGATCGTCGGCAGAAGCTGTGCGCCGTCGAGGGCGGCCATCACGCGATCGCGGTCGACGTCGTCAGACCAGCTGAGCGCCACGTTCTGGGCGATCGAGGCGTCGAAGAGCGAGACCTCTTGGGGTACGTAGCCGACGCGTGCGCGCCACCAGCGCGTGAGGTCGGTCAAGGGGGTGCCGTCGATCGCGATGACGCCTTCGTCGGGCTCGATGAGCCCCAGAAGCAGGTCGATGAGCGTCGACTTGCCCGAGCCTGACGCTCCGACGATTGCCGCGGTCGACCCGAAGGGAATACTCAACGACACACCGCGTACGGCCCACTGGTCGGCACCGGGGTAGCGGAACCCGACGCCATCGAGAGTCAGTGACGTGGGTGACTCGATGCTCACGGACGCGGCGCCCGACGCGGGCTTCTCGGCTCGTGCCGATTGCGCATCAAGAATGTCGCCCACGACAGTCTCGACATAGGGCACTGCCGTCGTCACCTGAGTGAGAACGTTCTGCAAGCGCTGGATCGACGGCACCATACGGAAGCCGGCGAGCGCGAAGAGCGAGATCGCCGTGACGGCGGCGGCGAGCCCACCGGTCAGATAGCCCGCCGCTCCGACGAGAACGAAGCCCCCGATGAGCGCCGCTTCCAGCACCACACGCGGCACATTGCCGAGAATCTGGATGTTCGAGCGCGCCCGAGCCGTGTGCACGCGGTTGCCCCGCACCACCTCGGCGACCTCGTCAATCTTGTCGCGCAGCGTGATTTCCTTGAGCGCGCCCACCATTTCGGTAATCAGTCGCGACACCGTCATGGAGTACCGCAAGCCCACGCGGCCCGCCTCGCTCGCGCGCCGGGAGATCCAGAAATAGAGCACGACGGCGACGAGCCCGAGGTAGACGAACGAGATCGCGGCGACGAGGGGCTGAGAGATCGAGAGCACCGCCAGCACGACCGTAAATGTCATGATCTCGCCCGGCAGCGTGGCGATGGGCAGCACGAACCCCGCGATCGTGTTGGCAATGCCGATGTCGGCAATGCGAATGAGGTCAGACGAGTTGCGCTTGAGACGGTCAACCCATGGCGCGTTGAGGTAGGCGTCGAGCAGCTGGTTGCCGATGATGAGCTCGTAGCGCGCCATGCGGCGTGCGGCGATCCACACGAGAACCAGTGTGAGGGCGCCTTTGACCACGATGAGGGCGCACACGATGCCGAGGGCAATGATCAGGCCCACGCTGTCGAGTTCGCCGACGAGCGGCAGGGTCGCCTGGGCTCCAGTGATGAGGGGCGTGATGATGAGGGCGAGCAACCCCAGTGCGGCGGCATCGAGAATCGACAGCAGGCCCAAGAGGGTGGCGTAGACGGCGAGAAAACGCGATGCGCTCGGGGGCATGACCGCGAGCAATCGACGCAGCGTGCGCAAGAGCGTTCTCATCCGCAGCAGTCTACTCGGGGCACTCCGCGCGGGCTCGACGGCAGCGAATTGCCGCGGATTCCGGGGGATCCGGGTGCTAGGGTCGGCGGGGTCGTACGCCCGCGAGGTGCCGGGCCACGAGTCACATCGAGGGGTGAGCAACATGACTGTCGTCGACACGCTCAAGCGTGCGGCTCGCCCAGTGCTGCGCGCCGCTCTCGCGCTGGTTCCCGATGCCGTGCGCGTGCGCATCCTGCCCCCTGCTGAACGCTTCGATCGCACTCAGCCGACCGCGGCCATCAGCGCGCCCGACACCCCCATTCGCATGCTCGTCGCGCCCACCAACACCGCCTGGCAGGGCTGGACCTTGGCACGCGGCGCCGAGCACGTGCCGGGTGTCGGCGCCCGCACGAGCAACATCGTGGCCGAGGGCGGCGGCTACGGCTTCTTGGCTGATCAGGTCGTCAGCCGCGCCGAGTATCGCTGGTCGTCACGCTGGCAGCGGGCCCAGCGCCGGGCGGTCATGACGGGCTTCACGCACGTTCTGCTCGAGGCGGCGCGGCCGATCTTCGGTGACGCTCTGGGCCGTTCCGTTGAGGCAGACCTCGTTGCGCTGCGTCGCGCGGGGCTGTCGGTCGCACTCATGCTTTATGGCAGCGAGATCCGTTCGCCGCAGCGACACCGCGAGCGCATGCCCGACTCTCCGTTCGCGGCGGGACTGTGGAGTCTGACGCCCGCTCTCGAAGAACTCACCGCCCGAAACAAAGCGCTCGCCGACGCCTTCGACGGGCCGAAGTTTCTCGCGACCCCCGATCTGCAGCTCGATCTGCCCGAGGGCGTCTGGCTTCCGATCACGATCGACACCTCGCTGTGGAACCCCACGCGGGCGCCGTTCACCAAGCTCGACGGGCCGCCGATCGTCAGCCATGTTCCGAGCAGTGCCGTGGTGAAGGGCACCGACCTGATCGAACCGATCTTGGGCCGGTTGCACGACGAGGGCCTCATTCGCTACACCCCGCTCCGTGGTCTTCAGGCGAG
>JBDKJR010000210.1:0-3354 GCA_039796515.1 Actinomycetota bacterium | reverse complement strand
CGTTTCCGGGATCGATGATCTGACGGCACCTGGCCAGCCGGGTGAAACCCTCCGTCCTCTACTTGGCCCCAAGACGGCATCTATCGATCCCTGGTCCTTTCCCCCCGTAGTACAAGAATCTCGAGAACCAGTTCGCTGGAGACCTCGTTCAGAGGTTGTCGTCGCACCAGAGTGAGCCCTTGTGGGGCGCGGGATGCTCGCACCGAGCATCCCGCCCCCTCTCAGCCGCCGTGCCGCACGATGAGGGCATGACGTTCGAACCCACGCGCGAGGCCGGGCTGGCCCGGCTCGCCGACTTCGTTCCGCGTGCCGGGCGGGCCTACGCGGCCGAGCGCAACACCGACCGAGGCCCGGGGGATCGCTCGAACGTGTCGACCCTCTCGCCCTGGGTGCGGCACCGGCTCGTGACCGAGCGCGAGGTGGTGGAGGCCGTGCTGCAGCGGCATTCCTTCGATGCGGCGAGCAAGTTTGTGCAAGAGGTCTACTGGCGCACCTATTGGAAGGGCTGGCTCGGACTGCGGCCGAGCGTGTGGACGCGCTACACCGCCGCCATCGAGCCCGCGCTCGCGGCGCTCACGAGCCAAGACCGCGCCACCTACGAGGCCGCGATCACGGGGCGAACGGGCATTGAAGGCTTCGACGACTGGGCGCGTGAGCTTGTCGAACTCGGCTACCTGCACAACCACGCGCGCATGTGGTTCGCGAGCATCTGGATCTTCACGCTTCGCCTGCCCTGGCAGCTCGGCGCCGACTTCTTTCTGCGGCACTTGCTCGACGGCGATCCGGCCTCGAACACCCTGAGCTGGCGGTGGGTCGCGGGCCTGCAGACGGTCGGCAAGACCTACCTCGCCACGACGCAGAACATCGAGTTCGCCACCGAGGGGCGCTTCAGCCCGCGCGGACTCGCGACCGTCGCCCCTGCCGTTGACGATGACGCGCCGCTGCCCGTGCCCGGCCCCGCACCTCAGGCCGCAGCCGTGCCGCCCGGCCGCGTCGCCCTGCTGCTGCACGACGACGACCTGCACGCCGAGAGCCTCGACCTGAGCGGCGCCGAGGTCGTGGCGGTCGCGAGCCCGGCGGCGACGTCGCGTGATGGCTCCGCAGCGCCCGTGGCCGAGTTCGTCGCCGCGGCGCTCGCAGATGGCCGCGAGCGGGCTGGCGCGCACTACGGGGCCGAGGCCAGCGCGCTCGACGGGCTCACAGCATCCGCGATTCTGACCTGGATGCACGCGCACGACGCCACGCACCTCGTGACCCCCTACGCGCCCGTCGGCCCTGTGCGCGATCGCCTCGACGCGCTCGAGCGCGCCCTCGCCCCCGAGGGCGTGACGCTCACGCGCGTGCTGCGCCCGTGGGATGCCCACGCGTGGCCGCACGCCACCCGCGGGTTCTTTCCGTTCCGCGAGCGCATTCCTGCACTTCTGCGCGAACAAGAACTCGGGGCTGACCGGCGATAATGGGCACACTCCCCATTCCTTCGACTCAAGGACTGATATTCATGACCGACACTCTGAACCGGTCACTCTCTCCCGCCCCTGCTCACGACCCGGCCGACGGCGCCCGCGCCTTCGAGCTTGACCGTGAGTTCGTCTTTCACTCGTGGAGCGCGCAGGGGGCGCTGAAGCCCTTCGTTGTCGCGAGCGCCTCGGGCTGCGACGTCTATACCTACGACGGCGACACCTACCTCGACTTCTCGAGCCAGCTCGTCAACACCAACATCGGGCACTCGCACCCCAAGGTTGTGGCGGCGATTCAGCACCAGGCGGCCGAGCTCCCCACGGTGGCTCCCGCCCACGCCGCACTCGTGCGCGGCGAGGCCGCCAAGCGCATCGTCGAGAAGGCCGGCCCCGGCTACTCGCAGGTCTTCTTCACCAACGGCGGCGCTGACGCCAACGAAAACGCCATTCGCATGGCACGCCTCGTGACCGGCCGCGACAAGGTCATCAGCACCTACCGCAGCTACCACGGCAACACCGGCGCGGCCATCGTCTCGACGGGCGACTGGCGACGGATGCCCAACGAATACTCGCGCGGACACGTGCACGTCTTCGGCCCCTTCGCCTACCGCTCAGAGTTCTGGAGCGACAGCCCCGAGCAAGAGTCGCAGCGCGCGCTGCACCACCTCGAGCGCACGATTCAGGCCCAAGGTCCGCAGACCATCGCGGCGATCTTGCTCGAGACCGTGCCCGGCACGGCCGGTGTGCTCACGCCACCCCCCGGTTATCTCGAGGGCGTGCGGGCGCTGTGCGATAAGTACGACATCGTCTGGATTGCCGACGAGGTCATGTCGGGCTTCGGCCGCACGGGCGAATGGTTCGCGTGGCAGGGTGCCGAGATCAACCCCACGGGGGCTCGTCCTGACTTGATCACGTTCGCCAAGGGTGTCAACTCGGGTTACGTGCCCGTGGGGGGCATCGTGCTCTCGCCGCGGTTCTCGGGGCACTTCGCCGAGCGGGTGTTTCCGGGCGGACTCACCTACAGCGGGCATCCGCTCGCCGCCGCCTCGATCGTTGCCGCGCTCGACGCGATGACCGACGAGGGCGTTGTCGACAACGCCAAGATGATCGGCGAGAAGCACTTGGGCCCCGGCCTGCGGGCCCTCGCTGAGAAGCACCCCATGATCGGTGAGGTGCGCGGCTTGGGCGTTTTCTGGGCGCTCGACCTCGTGACCGACCGCGGCACGCGCGAGCCCGTGGGCGCCGATGTCATCAACCGCATCAAGGCCGAGCTCATGGCGCGCAAGGTGTTGCCGTTCGCGGCCGACAACCGCATTCACGTGGTGCCGCCGTGCATCGTGACTCCCGAGCAAGTCGCAGTCGCCTTGCAGGCATATGACGGCGCTTTCTCGGCGGTTGCGCAGAACTAGCGACGTACCGTTTCTGAGGCCGCGGGCACCCCTTGCGATCGGGCGAGGGATGCTCGCGGCCGTTCCACGCTAACCGCACCCGCCCGGCGCTCGTCGCCCAGCCGCGCGGCGGTACGATGGGGGGCTATGTCTTCTTCGACCAACCCCTACCGCGTGAACGTTCGCGACCTTGTGCACCGCCCCGGCGAGATGCGTGAGAAGCAACTGACGTTTGCCGTGCCCGAGCAATTGGGTGCCGGAATTGCCGTGGTTGCTGCGGGCACGGAGCTCGAGCTCGACCTGCGTCTCGAAGGCTTGCACGACGGAATCTTGGCCACGGGCGAGGTGCGCACGACGGCAGCGGGCGAGTGCGTGCGGTGCCTTGATCCCGTCACCCTCGCCGTCGAAGTCGAATTCCAGGAGGTTTTCGCGTATTCTCAAGACGACGCGTACGACTTCTTGGTTCACGATGATCACGTGGATTGTGAACCGGTTGTTCGAGACGCTGT
>JBDKJR010000209.1:0-3159 GCA_039796515.1 Actinomycetota bacterium | reverse complement strand
CAACCGCGAACTGCACGTTGCAGCCGCCCGTGTCGACGCCGACATCGCGGATGATGCGGATGCCGATGTCGCGCAGGTTCTGGTACTCACGGTCGGTGAGCGTCAGTGCCGGAGCGACCGTGATTGAGTCGCCCGTGTGCACGCCGACCGGGTCGACGTTCTCGATCGAGCAGACGACGACCGTGTTGTCGGCGCGATCGCGCATGAGCTCGAGCTCGTACTCTTTCCAGCCGAGGATCGACTCTTCGAGCAGCACTTCGGTCGTGGGCGACTGGTGCAAGCCATCGGTCACCATGCGGATCAACTGCTCGCGATCGTGCGCGAAGCCCGAGCCGAGACCGCCCATCGTGAACGAGGGGCGAATGACGAGGGGGTACCCGAGATCGTCGGCGAAGGCCACCGCCTCGTCAACGGTGTGAGCGATGTGACTGCGAGCCACGTCCGCACCCGCATCGAGCACGAGTTGCTTGAACAACTGGCGGTCTTCGGCCTTGTGAATCGCCTCGAACGACGCCCCGATGAGCTCGACGTCGTACTTCGCGAGGATGCCCTGCTCGTGCAGCGCGATCGCCGCGTTGAGGGCCGTCTGGCCACCGAGGGTCGGGAGCACCGCATCCGGCTTCTCTTTCGCGATGATCGCTTCGATGACCTCGGGGGTGATCGGCTCGA
Organism: Actinomycetota bacterium; assembly: GCA_039796515.1. Lineage (GTDB taxonomy): Bacteria > Actinomycetota > Actinomycetes > Actinomycetales > Microbacteriaceae > Microcella. The sequence goes on along the minus strand of JBDKJR010000209.1, from coordinate 2,490 downwards.
TGTAGGTCGCGTCGGCGAAGTCGGGGTCGGTCATGATCGTCGCGGGGTTGGAGTTCACGAGGATGACCCGGATGCCCTCCGCCCGCAACACGCGGCACGCCTGGGTTCCCGAGTAGTCGAACTCGGCGGCCTGGCCGATGACGATCGGCCCCGAGCCGATCACCAGCACACTGTTAATGTCATCGCGCTTAGGCATTAGGCGGTGGCCTTTTCGGTCTGAGCGACGACAAGGTCGCGGAATCGGTCAAACAAGTAGGTGGAGTCGTGCGGGCCCGCCGCAGCCTCGGGGTGGTACTGCACCGAGAAGGCCGGGATATCGAGCGCGCGCAGGCCTTCGACGACCTGATCGTTGAGGCCGATGTGGCTCACTTCGACGCGGCCGAAACCCGCGGGGCTCTCGACGACGCCCTCAAGCGGAGCATCCACCGCGAAGCCGTGGTTGTGCGCGGTGATCTCGATGCGTCCCGTGGCCTTGTCGAGCACGGGCTGATTGATGCCGCGGTGGCCGTAGGGCAGCTTGTAGGTGCCGAAGCCCAGCGCGCGGCCGAGCAACTGGTTGCCGAAGCAAATGCCGAAAAACGGCAGGCCGTCGCGCAAGACGCCCTGCAGCAGCTCGACGTGCGCGGCGCTCGCCGCGGGGTCACCGGGACCATTCGAGTAGAACACCGCGACGGGATCGATCGCGCGCAGCTGCTCGAGGGTGACCGACTGCGGAAGCACGTGCACCTCGAAGCCGCGCTGGGCGAGGTGGCGCAGCGTCGCCTGCTTCACTCCGAGGTCGAGCACGGCGAGGCGTCCGATCGACTCCCCCTCGGCAGGAATGACCGTCGCAGTGTCAACCGAGACCTCGGCCGACAGGTTGCGGCCCGTCATCTCGGCCGACGAACGAACGATCTCGAGTTGCTCCGCATCGCTGAGGGTTGCGTCGGCGCCCGAGAAGATGCCCGCGCGCATCGCTCCGCTCTCGCGAATGCGACGGGTGAGCGCGCGCGTGTCGATGCCGCTGATGCCGACGATGCCCTGGCCCTCGAGGTCATCGTCGAGACTGCGTGTCGCGCGGAAGTTCGACACCCGCCCCGCCGGGTCACGCACGACGAAACCCTCGACCCAGATACGGCGCGACTCGGGGTCGTCGTCGTTCATGCCCGTGTTACCAATGTGGGGCGCCGTCATCACGACGATCTGCCCGGCGTAGCTGGGGTCGGTGAGCGTCTCTTGGTAGCCGCTCATGCCCGTCGCAAAAACGGCCTCGCCGACCGTGCGGCCTTCTGCGCCATAGCGGCGACCGACGTAGCGGGTGCCATCTTCGAGCACGAGTACGGCGGGAGATGTCGTCACGATGCGATTCCTTCGGTGGTGGTGGTTTCGGTCGCCGTGGCCTGCACGGCGGTAACGAGAGCAGTGGCGGCCATCGCGTCGGGAACGCGCAGGTAGGTGTCGACCGGCGCAGCGCCGAGCATCCAGCCCACAAGAACGAGCCCATCGCGCTCGACGACACGGTCAATCGCCCAGGTCGCTCGTCCGGCGCCGCGGAGCTCTGCTGCCGCAATGAAGAAGGCGTCACGGCTGCGCACGGTGATGACGAGGCCCTCGGGATGCACGCTCACCGTCGCCCGGCCACGAAAGCCCAAGCCGTGCACGGCGATGCGTTCCAGGGGCTCATCGCCGACCGTGGTCGCGACGTACCAGCCGTCAACAACCAGGGATGCAGCGGCGAGTGACTCGGGCACACTCGAGGGCCGCGCGACCCCCGCTTGGCGCCGCTGCCGCGATCGCCAGCCCAGCGCCATGAGCGCGAAGATCACGAGCAGAGCCGCGACGATGATGAGGGTCGGCAGGAGCCTATCCACGAGCAACCTCCTCGTGATCGGCGGCGACGACGTCGGCGTCGATCAGCTCGCCCCCGTCGACCGTCACGACTCCGCGATGCACGGTCGCGACGACACGACCGGGTAGCTGCTGCCCCACATAGGGAGAGTTCGTGCTGCGGCCTCGCAGGTCAGAGACCGACCACGAGCGCGAGAAGGCAGGATCGACGAGCGTGATGTTGGCGACCGAACCGATCTCGAGAGGATTCTCGTAGCCCTCGAGTCGGCCAATCAACGCCGGGGCGCTCGACATCACCCGGGCGATGTCGGCCCACGAGAGCAGGCCCGTGTCGACCATCGCGTGCTGCACGACACTCACCGCCGATTCGAGCCCAACCATGCCGAAAGCGGCTTCGGCCCACGTGCACTCTTTCGCTTCGATCGGGTGCGGCGCGTGATCGGTTGCGACGATGTCGATCGTGCCGTCCGCGAGTGCCGCGCGCAGTGCGAACACGTCTTCATCACGACGGAGCGGGGGGTTGACCTTGAACCGTGCGTCGTAGCTGCGCGCGAGTTCTTCCGTCAAGAGCAAGTGGTGCGGGGTGACCTCTGCCGTGTCGGCGATGCACCGAGCCTTCGCCCAGCGCACCACGTCAACCGAGCCAGCCGTGGAGAGGTGGCA
>JBDKJR010000208.1:0-3570 GCA_039796515.1 Actinomycetota bacterium | reverse complement strand
GACGCAGCCCCGAGAAGAGCGCGTCGCCGAGAACGGTGCCGACGACGACCACGCTGTCATCTGGGCCTCGTCGTGGGCGGATGCCACGGCCTCGAGATCAGCAGCAGCAACCAGATCGGCGGCCTGCGCATACTGCTCGAGCACGGCATCGGTAATGAGATCGACGCCGAGCGCCGAATAGGTGTCGATGACGCGAGCGGCCATCTTTAGACCGGGATTGTTCGGGTAGACGGCCCAGCCCTGACGGGCACACAGCTCAGCGATGCGCTGAGCGCCGTCACCGCCCGAGACCGCGGGAGCAGCGGGCTGGGTCACGGCCCGCTGGGCGATGCCGAACGTCGAACTGAGGGGAATCGACTCGTCGTCGAGCGCGCCCACGACCGCGGCGGCTTGCGCCACGCTCAATCCCCCGACCTCGAGCAGAGCCCGCACGAGCCTCACGCGCCCTACGTGCGAGTCGTCGTACTGCGACTGGTTGGGGCTCGTGCGCTCACCGGCGGGCAAGAGGCCTTCGCGCAAGTAGAACTTGAGCGTCGGCACGGGGGTGCCGGTCGTGGCGCTGAGTTCGGACATCCTCATGACATGGATACTAACACTATCGATAGTTCTGCTGTCTATATTTTCTTCGCCATCCGACACAATGAGCACATGAGCCTGCCCAGCGACATCGCCGCCTACCTCGCCGCGCAACCCGAGACCGCGCGCGCCATCGGCGATCGCCTCGCCGCCCACCTCAGCGCGGGACTCCCCGATGCTGACGCGAAGGTCTGGCATGGGCACCCGGTGTGGTTTCTCGACGGCAACCCGGTCGCGGGCTTTGCCACCCGCACGCAAGGCGTGCACCTGCTCTTCTGGAGCGGGCAATCGTTCGCCGTCGCGGGCCTCGCGGCCGAAGGTTCGTTCAAGGCCGCCGGCCTGCGGCTACACGCAGTCGACGACATCGACGCCGCTCTCGTTGACGCGTGGATCGCCGAGTCGCGCGCGATCCAGTGGGACTACAAGAACATCCGCGCCCGCCGGGGCGTGCTCGAGCCGCTCACGCCGCAGACCCTCTGACCTAAGCCCGCTGACCGAGACGCGGCACGCCTGACATCATCGAGGCATGCGCCGCCGCATCGTCATAGCGCCCGACTCATTCAAGGGCTCACTCTCGGCGACGGATGCTGCTCTCGCGCTCGCACGGGGCTGGCACTCGGTGCGCCCCCACGACGAGGTGCTGCTCGCTCCCCAGGCCGACGGCGGCGAGGGCACGCTCGACGCCATCGCGCGCGCGGTACCCGATGCCGAGTGGCACACGGCCCGCGTCGCGGGCCCCACGGGCGAGCCGCACGAAGCCCGCTGGCTCCTGCTGCCGGGCCGTCACGCCGTGCTCGAACTCGCCGAGTGTTGCGGCATCACGCTGCTCTCGCCGTCGGGCGCACTGGCGCCGCTGACCGCCTCGACGCGCGGACTCGGCGAGGCCATCGCGGCCGCGCTCGACGCGGGCGCTCGGCAGCTCACGATCGCCCTCGGCGGCTCGGCCTCGACCGACGCAGGGCTCGGGGCACTGAGCGCGCTCGGGCTCATACTGCGGGACGCGGCGGGAGCCGCCCTGCCCGACGGCGGTGGCGCACTGGCTCTGCTCGACACGTTCGACGCCACCGCGCTGCGCGCCGCGCCCCCGGGCGGCGTCACGCTGCTCACCGATACGACCGCCGAACTCACGGGCCCGCGTGGCGCAGCCGCGGTGTTCGCGCCGCAAAAGGGCGCGAGTGCCGAGCAGGTGCAGCACCTCGAATCCGGTCTCGCGCGCGCGGCCGCGATATCCGGAGGCGACGAGCACCGCTGGCCGGGGTCGGGCGCCGCGGGCGGCACGGCGTGGGGGCTCGCGCGCTACTGGGGGGCGAGCATCCGGTCGGGGGCTGAGGCCATCGCGGTGCTGACGGGGCTCGACTCCGCGCTCGAGGGTGCCGACCTCGTCATCACGGGCGAGGGTCGCTTCGACGCCACGAGCCTCGCCGGCAAGGTTGTGGGCGGCGTGCTGGAGCGCGCATCCCTCGCCGGGGTTGCCGTCGCGATCGTCGCCGGCCAGGCCGATGCGACGGTGGCGCAGGATGCCGAGGCCCGAGGCCTCGGCCGCGTGCTCACGCTCACCGAGACTGCCGGGTCGCTCGAGGCCGCGGTCGCCGAGCCGGATCGTTGGCTTCAGGCCGCAGCCGCCGCCCTCGCGCGCGAGCAGATCGGGGAGAAGAAGCCGTAAAAAGCTGGGGTGCCTGGACTCGAACCAAGAACAACTGAACCAGAATCAGCCGTGTTGCCAATTACACCACACCCCATCAGCGCGGCCGGGGCCGAGCTGGGCGACCCGCGAGCGGGCCGAGTAGCGAGTTTACCCTACGGGCGGTGTGACGACGTACGACACCGCGCAGAACCCAGCGCCGAAGCAGACCGCCTCGGCCGTGATGGGCATGCCCGTCGTGAGACCGCGGTTGGAGCGCACGGTGACGGGCTCACCCGACTCGCGCGCCTCGCTCACGGCAGCGGCGATGGCCGTCGCGGTGGGAGGCGTGTAGCCATAGCTGATTGAGCGTTCGGCGAGCAGCAGATAGGTCTCGCGAAAGTCAGCTGCGCCCCGTTCGTCGACGCGCACCGACTCGATGCGGTCATCGCTCGTCGTGATCGTGAAGAGCGGCGTCGTGAAGAGAGCCCCGTTGGGTTGCTCGTCAGTCGCGATGAGCACGAGTCGGTAGTCAAGGTCGGTCGCGTGCGGGCCGACCGTGAGCGAGCCGTCAGCGGGCAAGCCCAGCGACGAGGCGTTAACCGGTGGCCTGCTGAAGTCGATGCGCGGCGTGCGCGCCGACTCGATGTAGGCGAGCCCCTCGTCGGTAAACACCGACCAGTTGAGGTCGTTGACCTGATCGGTTTCGGCGGGGCCCGGGCCCGACGCCACCTCGGGAAGCGCAAAGATGCCGAAGGCCACCACCCCGAGCATGATCGCGCTGAGAATCGCTGCGGGCACCCATTTCACCCACGGGGGTCGGCGCGAGAACTCATCGATCATGGGTCTAGCGTAGGAGGGTGCACGACGCGAGCCCCCGCCGACGACTGCGCACCCTCGTGGTGGCCGCGGTTGTGGCCGTGTTCGCGCTTGTGGTGGCGGTCGTCGCGGCTAAATGGTGGCGCGAGTCGACCGACGGTGCTCTCTTCATCGAAACCTACCCCGGGTCCGTCGCTCCCCCGCCGGGAACGCCCACCGGATTTCCCGCCTGGCTCAGCTGGACCCACGCCCTCAACGCGTTCTTCCTGCTGTTCATCGTGAGCTCGGCCTTGCACCTGCGCGACGGCGCGCGACCCCCCGCGTTCGTGACGCGCCGCAACCGCTGGCTGCGCACGCCGTCTGCCCCGAAGCGCCTGGGCCTGCACACCTGGTGGCACCTCGTGGTCGTGACGCTGTGGGTCTCGACGGGGCTCGTGTACGTGTCGCTCCTGCTCGTGAGCGGGCACTGGGCGCGCATCGTACCCACGGAGTGGTCGGTCATCCCGAACGCCGTTTCGGCGGGCGTGCAATACCTGTCGCTTGACTGGCCCGAG
>JBDKJR010000207.1:0-4135 GCA_039796515.1 Actinomycetota bacterium | reverse complement strand
TCCGGCGAGCTCCGGATGCTCAAACACCGTTTCGGCCAGCTCGTGGTTGGCCTCGAGCAAGGCGCTGCGCAGCGCCTCGACCGCCTCGTGAACCGAAGCGAACGGCTGATCGACATGAGCGATCGACTGGATGGCGAGGGCACTTGCGACGTCACCGCCCGCGTGCCCGCCCATGCCATCGGCCACGGCAAACAAGTGTTCTCCGGCATAGCCCGAGTCTTGATTGTTTGTTCGCACCTTGCCCACGTGCGAGCCGGCGGCCGAGAGCCTCGTCATGGTCTACCGTCGCAGCTCGAACGTTGTCGTGCCGATGGTGATGGGCGTGTTGAGGGGCACGACGGTGGGCGCCCCCACCTTCTTTCCGTTGAGCACCGTGCCGTTCGTCGAGTCGAGGTCTTGAATCATCCACGTGCCGTCCCACAGCATGAGCCGTGCGTGGTGGGTCGAGGTGTAGTCGTCGCGAATCACGAGCCCCGAGTCGGCGGAGCGCCCAATCGTGAGCTGGTCACTCTCGAGCGGAAGCTCGAGGCCCTCTTTCGCTCCCGAGGTGATGACGAGTCGACGGGCGGGGCCGGAGTTCGACACGCTCGCGGGAGCGGCGGCGGGCGCGGCAACCGCGACGGGGGCGGCGGCGCTCGCCGCGGCGGGCAACCGACGCACCTTCGTGCCGAACAGGTCAGACCGCAGTGCGTAGACGATCGCGAAGACAAACGCCCACATCAGAATGAGAAAGCCGATGCGCAGCAGCAAGAGTGTGAGTTCGCTCACCGGCCGCCACCTCCTCCTCGCGTGGGTGTTCTCGGGTTGGGCATTCGCGGGTCGGCGACCTCGTCGCGCTGGGCAAGCACGCGAAACAGAATGCGGGTACGGCCGATTTCGATCACGCTATCGGGAGGCAAGACCGCACGCGTGACCGGCTCACCGTTGAGAAGCGAACCATTCGTGCTGCCCAAATCGGTCAGTTGAGCGCGCGCGCCATCCCAGAGAATCTCGATGTGCTTGCGGCTCGTGCCCGTGTCGTCGAGCGTGATGTCGGCGTCGCTGCCGCGGCCGATGACCGTGCGCGAGTGGGTGATGGGGTGACGCACGCCGTCGATGTCGAGAACCGGGTTCCAGACGACGGATCCCTTGACCGTTTCTGACTCAACTAGCACGACGCCTTCGGAGAGGCCGGCATCGTTCACGAGGGTGAGACGGATGCCCCCCGGAAACGTGTAGCGCTGTGCCGTTGCGTGTTGCTGCAGGAGCTGAGTGAGTTCGTCGATGAGGGACTCGCCGAGGGCATCCATGCGCGCGAAATCGGCCGGGGCGAGGCGAACGCGCAGTTCGTTGGGAACGAGAATGCGGTCGCGCGAGACCACGGCGGCCTTGGTGTCGAGTTCACGACGAAGGGCGGCAGAAATCTCCAGGGGCTGCACGCCACTCTTGAACGTTTTGGCGAAGGCCCCGCCGACGGCGCGCTCAAGTCCGCGCTCGAAGCTGTCGAGAAGCCCCACGTGCGTCCCTCCTCGGCCGGTGACCTTCTGATGGTAGTCGGCTGGGCTCTCCATCACCGCACGGGGGAGAAGGCCCCCTGTGATAATCTCGCTGAGTTGATGGGGCAGTGCCCCGTTCGCGCGAGTGGCGGAATGGCAGACGCGCTGGCTTCAGGTGCCAGTGCCCGTAAGGGCGTGGGGGTTCAAGTCCCCCCTCGCGCACTAGGGATGACTTCTTGGTGTGAATCGCTTCGGCGCGCCCGCCGTCGCGCGCGGGCTAGGCTCGGGCCTCATGGCAGCCGGTGCAGTGGTCTACTCGTTCAACGGTTCTCTGGCCGATGTCGACCGCGGCGTCTATGACGAACTGAGCCTGCGGGTCGCGCGGCACCCGAGCGAGACCGACGCGTACATGATGACGCGCGTGCTCGCCTACTGCCTCGAGTTCGACGAGGGCATCACCTTCAGCGAGGGCGTCTCGTCGACCGATGAGCCCGCGGTGATCATCCGTGATCGCACGGGTCACCTCACGGCGTGGATCGAGGTGGGGGCTCCGGATGCGGAGCGCTTGCACCACGGAAGCAAGAAGGCCGACCGCACCGTTGTCTATACGCATCGCGACCCGGTCAAGGTGCTCGCCCTCTGGGCCGGCAAGAAGATTCACGAGTCAGACAAGATCGTGCTGCACAGCTTCGACCCTGGGTTCATCGACTCCGCGGTTGCCGTGCTCGAACGCCGCAACACCATCACGGTCTCGGTGACCGAGGGCCAGCTGTATCTCGATCTCAACGGGGTCACGCTGAGTTCAGCGGTGCACGAGCAGCGGCTGGGCTGAGCCGGCGCTCTCGATCCGCGCCGCGCGACGCCGCGCGCGGTCGCCCTGGGTGACGAGCGCCATGTGGGGGACGGTCAGGGCGGCCAGCCCGATGAACACCACCCGGAGCAGCTGCTCGTCGAGGGCGGCGGTGCCAGCCGTGCCGACGAGGAACGCCGCCGCGAGCGCGAGCGGGGCGAGCGTGTACGCGGCGACCACGAGCAGCGTCAGGCGGCGGCCGAGCCCGTGCTCCTCTCGGAACCCCTCGCGCAGGTGCCGGGCGCGGTGCAGGGCGCAGAAGTAGACGATGAAGAACATCAGCGGTGGGGCCAGCAGGGCGGGAGCGGCCGCGCCGAGCAGCTCGAACGCCTGGTGCGGCGCGCGGCGCGCGGCGAGCGGCGATGACCGCGGCGACCGCCAGGCCGACGAGCAGCACGGGGCCGAGCGCGGCCTGCGCGGCGGCCACCGCACGCGCGCCGTCGCCCGCGAGGGTGACGTAGAGGTCGGCCACCGCATCCTGATCGCGCAGCGACGGCAGGCTCAGCAGCGCCGCGCCGGTGAGGAATCGGAGGGCGAGCGGGCGCTCGCGGTTCCAGTCGGTGCCGAAGTGGGCGGCCGAGATGAGCAGGAACGCGACCAGGCTCGGCACGGGTGCCAGCAGCCACAGGCCGACGACCGCCGCCGCGACCGCTGTGTAGGCGAGGTTGAACGCGGCGAACGTCAGCGGCGTGCGCCACAGCCCCAGGCGGTGCGCGATGAGCGGGTCGAGGGCGCCGTGCGGCAGGCCGAGCACCGCGGCGAGGATCGCGATCGTGGCGATCTGCACCACGAGAGGGGGTTCGGGGTCGGCGAGCAGGAAGGCGAGAGCTGTCAGCAGGGCGAGCGGCAGGAACAGGCGGGTCTCGAAGGGGGGCGCGATCGAGGCTCGGCGGGGTCGGCCGACGCTCGGGCCGCCGCGGTCGGGTTTGCCGGGGCCGCGACCGTCACCGCTCGACCCGCTGCCGCCGCGCGGCGCTCGCCGCGGCGACGAGGCGCTCGCGCCGATCGGGCAGCTGGGCGAGGAACGGCGTCAGCGGCAGGCTCGCGATGATCGCCACCAGGTTGCCGACCGTCGCCCGGTCGGTGAGGAAGTGCAGCAGCCGACGGGGTGGCACGCGCGTCGCCATCGCGATGAAGTAGTCGGCCGAGGGCTCGGGATGCGCGCGCAGCGCCTGCAGGAAGATCCTGTCCATCTGCCGCCGCACCCAGGGCTCGCGGGGGTGCGCCGGTGGCGCCTCCCCGCAGGCGACAGCCGCGGCGCATCGCCCAGCGCTGAATGCGGAGGAACGCGTAGCCCGACGCGTCGCGCAGAGCGCCGCCGGCGTTGCCGGTGAGAGCGACGCCACGGACGGGCGAGGCGGGAACATCCACCCGCCCCATCGGCAGGATGCCCTGCTCCTCCCGCACCACCACCGCGTCGCCCAGGCCAAGGGCGCCGAGCTCGGCGTCGCGCTCCGCCGCGACCTCCTCGAGCGGCAGCGGAGCGGGGTTGAACCGGGTCCACTCCACGAGCGCGCGGGTCGGGCTGAGGGGGAGCACGTAGAGGAACCCGAGGCCGTCAGCGCCGCTGCGCATGCGCGTCATGAGCCTGACCGCATCGGGTTCGGTCGCGAGGGCGCCCCCGTGCTCGATCTCGACCCCGCTGAAGCACTGGTACAGCAGGGCGCGGGTGCGCTGGGGGCGGGTGTCGACCACCTGGCGGGCGATCACGGGGCCCGCGTCGGTTGTGATGCGCACGCCCCTCGCGCCGTCATCGAGCACGATGGCCGACAGCTCGTGCGCCGCCACCCCAGGTGAACCGTGATGAGCG
>JBDKJR010000206.1:0-8071 GCA_039796515.1 Actinomycetota bacterium | reverse complement strand
GGCGCCCGAGAGGAGCCGTTCGTGAACAATGCACTGCGTTGGGGCATTCTGGCTACCGGGCACATTGCCCGTTCGTTTGTTCGTGACCTGCTCGATTCAGGCTACTCGGTCACGGCGGTCGGGTCACGGGCGCCCGCCGCGGCGGAGGCCTTTGCGGCAGAGTTCGGCATCCCGAACGCACACGGCAGCTACGAGCAATTGGTGGCAGACCCCGAGGTCGATGTCATTTACGTGGCGACGCCGCACCCGCACCACATTGAGGCGGCGCTCATGGCGATGGATGCCGGAAAACACGTGCTCATCGAGAAGCCCCTCACGATCAATCGAGCGGATGCCCAGCGCATTGCCGATCGAGCGGCCGAGCGTGGCGTCATCGCGATGGAAGCGATGTGGACGCGGTTCTTGCCGCACATGGTGCAGTTGCGATCGTTGCTCGCTGCCGGCGCGATTGGTGATGTGCGCACGGTCATGGCCGACCACACACAGTCGCTTCCAACCGACCCCACGCACCGACTGCAAGATCCGCACCTGGGTGGCGGTGCGTTGCTTGACTTGGGCATCTACCCGGTCTCGTTTGCCGTCGACGTGTTGGGGCTGCCGACGGGCATCATGGCGCACGCATCGATGACCCCGACGGGTGTGGATCGCCAGACCGCCATGGTCTTCAGCTATGACGATGGCCGCCAAGCGGTGTTGCACTGCGCACTCGATACAGCGGGCTCGAACCGCGCGGTGGTCTTGGGCACGACGGGGGCGATTGAGCTCGAACGCGTTTGGTACACCCCCACAGCGCTGACCCGGTACGACCGCGAGTGGAACGTTGTCGAGCGTTTCGAGGCCGAGGTCTCGACGCGAGGAATGCAGTTTCAGGCCGCCGAGCTCGAAGCGCGGGTCGCTGGAGTCGAACCGACCGTGCTGCCGATCGACGAGTCAGTCGCCATCATGGGCGTGCTGGACGAGGTGCGTGCCCTCATTGGCTTGCGGTATCCGGGCGAGTAGGCGCCAGGCCCTCTCGCTATCATGACCCCATGACCCACCCCGAGCCGCCCCTGAGTCGCCGCGCATTGCGCGAGGCACAGCCGGCCAAACGCTCTGCAAGCACGTCGACGGATGCTCGAGACGCCTCCGACCCCGGCGCAGAGCCTCGCCGTGGCATGGGCGCGTTCGTTGCCCGTCACCCGCGAGCCGTGCTGACCACCGCGCTCTCGGTGGGATTTGTTCTCGTGGCCAGTGGCGCCTTGTTCGCGGGGGTTGCCGTGGGCTCCGCCAACCTTGCCGAGCCCGAGCCCGAGGTCACGGTGACCCCGACCCCTGACCCGCGCGCCCTTCCGGCGTCGATCGCCGCCCCGAGTCGCGTGCGCACGTGCTCAATCGATGCACTCGCGCGCGATGAGCGACTCACGACGCTGTTTGGCTCGGTCATCAATGCCACCACCGGTGAGGTGTTGTTCGATCGGCAAGCGGCGGTTCCGGCGCGGACGGCGAGCGTGCTCAAGGTGCTCACGGCCGCCGTCGCCCTCTCGGCGCTCGGGCCCGAGTACCGCCTGACCACTCGGGTGGTCCCGGGTTTGACACCCGGCTCGGTCGTTCTCGTCGGTGGTGGTGACGCCACCTTGAGTCGACTACCTGCCGGTCAAGAGAGCGTGTATCGCGGTGCGCCGAAGTTGTCTGACTTGGCCGCGCAAACCGTCGCCGCCTACGCCGCGGCGAACCCCGACGCGCCCGGCATCACCGAGGTGATTCTCGACTCGACCTACTGGAGTACGTCAGACAAGTGGGATTCGTCGTGGGCGCGCAGTGAGCAGACCATTGGCTATCACTCCGAGGTGACGGCACTGCAAGTTGACGGCGATCGCCAAGACCCCCGGCAATTGACGAGTCCGAGGTCGACAGACCCGGTCGCTCGCGCGGGAGCGGCTTTCGCGCAGGCGCTCGCGACCGCCGGAAACCCGGCGGGCGTGCCGACGGTGAGCACGGGCCCCGCCGTCAGTACCACGGTACTCGCCCAGGTGCAGTCGCAGCCGGTCAAGACCCTCATCGCCCAAATGCTGCCCAACAGTGACAACACGCTCGCCGAGATGCTCGCGCGCGTTTCGTCGCGCGTGATCGGCCTGGGCGGCACGGCGGCGTCGCTCACCCAGACCTACACGGGTGTGCTCAACGTGTATGGCGTGCCGACGACGGGCCTCAGCATCCGCGACGGATCGGGGTTGAGCGAACTCAACGCGGTTCCCGCGCAGTATGTCGCCGAACTGTTTGGCGTGATCAACGGCGCGGGGCAGAACCTCGAGCTCATTTACGGCGCTCTTCCGGTTGCCGGCGTCAGCGGCAGTCTGTCGGGGCGATTTACGGGAGCAAACGCCGTGGCGCGTGGTGCCGTGTATGCCAAGACGGGATGGATCGATTCGTCCTATTCACTCGCCGGAATCGTGCGAGCGGCCGATGGCTCGACCCTGACATTTGCGTTCTACGCGATTCGTGATGGCATCGGATCTAACGCGAAAGAAGCACTCGACACCCTGACGACGGGTGTCTTCAACTGCGGAGACAATCTCTCGAACAACTGACCCCCTCGGCATCGGAGGCGACAAGTGCGTGCGCTCGTGATTATTGATGTGCAAAACGACTTCACCGAGGGCGGTGCGCTCGGCGTGACAGGAGGCGCCGCCGTCGCTGCGGCGATCACCGAGCATGTGCGACAGCATCCCGATGATTACGGCGTCGTCATCGCGTCGCGCGACTGGCACGACCCCGACAACGACAACGGCGGGCACTTTGCGCTCGAGAGCCCTGCCGACTTTGTTGACACGTGGCCACCGCACTGCATGGCGGGCACCGAGGGGGCGGAGTATCACCCCGAACTGGATACCGGCCTTATCGACATTCACGTGCGCAAGGGTCAGGGTGTGCCCGCGTACTCGATCTTCGAAGGCACGACCGATGACGGTCGGCGCATTGTTGCCGCGCTCGACGAGTTGGGCGTCACCGACGTGGACGTCGTCGGAATTGCCACGGACTATTGCGTTCGAGCATCAGCGCTGGATGCCCTCGCGGCTGGCCGTCGCGTGCGCGTCTTGACCCACTTGGTCGCCGGCGTCGCCCCCGCGTCGAGCGCTGCGGCACTGCGAGAGCTGGCCGCGGCGGGTGCCGCTGTGGTCGACGCTGATGGATCGACGTCGACGGGTGAGGTCTAGACCAAGAGCTGGTGCTTGGCGAGGTCGCGATAGAGCGGCGTCGACGCGATGAGCTCGCTGTGGTTGCCGACCCCCACGACCCGGCCGTGATCAAGCACGACAATCTGGTCGCTGTCGACGACGGTCGACAGACGGTGGGCGATGACGATGAGCGTTCTGTTCTCGGCCACCGCATCGATCGCTTCGCGCATACGTTGCTCGTTCACGCCATCGAGCGACGACGTTGACTCGTCGAGCAGCAAAATCGGTGGTGCCGCAAGCAAGGCGCGCGCGATTGCGAGTCGCTGACGCTCGCCGCCCGACAGCATCACGCCGTCTTCGCCGACCTGCGCATCGAGCCCCCGCTCGTCGCGGTCGAGAACCTCGGTGAGGTTCACGGCGCGCAGCACAGCGACGCACTCGTCGTCGGTGGCCTCAGGCGTGGCGAGTCGCAGGTTTTCACCAAGGGTGCCGGCGAGCACGGGCGCGTCTTGCTCGACGTAGCCGATCTGCGAGCGCAGTTCGGTGCGATCGAAAGCGCGGATGTCGACGCCGCCCAGGCGCACAACGCCCCCCGAGGGGTCGTAGAACCGCTCGATGAGCGCGAGGATCGTGCTCTTGCCGGCGCCCGACAGCCCCACGAGGGCGGTGCGCTTGCCGCGGGGTGCCGAGAACGTCACGCCGCGCAGCACGGTGCGGTCGACATCCGATACCTCGGGGGTCGGGACGCGACCGCCGAGATGTTCGGTCTCGACGAGTTCTGCGACCTCGCTCGTGATCTGTTCGAGAACGGTGCCATCGGGGTAGCGGAATGAAACGTCGTCAAAGGTGACCGCAGCATCCGTTTCGATCGCGGGCGCCGGAACGATGTCGGCATCGCCGTCGGTCTCGCTCGGCAGGCTCACGATCTCTTGGATGCGGCCGAGCGCGCCGAGCGCTTGGTTGACCGAGTTGATGGCTCCGAACGCTTGGCCGAGCGGCATGATCATCATGAACAAGAACAGGATGAACGACACGAGGCTGGCGATCGTGATGGCCTCGCTCGCGACGCGGAACCCGCCGACTCCCAAGACAACCAGGAGGGCGACCTGCAGCGCGATGCCGGCAATCGGAACAACGAGCGCCGAGATCTTGGCCACGGCGATGCCCATGCGCCACGCGCCCTCGGCATCGGCTTCGACGGCGGCGATCTCACGGTCGGTCGCGTTGGCGGCGCGAACCGTGCGAACCGCGCTGAGCGACCGCTCGACCGAGGCGGCGAGGTCGCCCACCTTCTCTTGCTGCTTGCGACTCGCCACGCGAATACGGCCCGAGAGCGTCACCACCGTCACGACGGCAATGGCGATGACCGCGAGGGTGAGGCCGAGCAAGATCGGGTCGATGATGAGCATGGCGATGAGCGCACCGACGAAGACGAGCGCTCCGCCGACGGCATCGACGAGCCCCTGGGTGATGACGGCGTAGAGCAGCGTGGTGTCAGAGCCGACTCGAGAGACGAGATCGCCCGTGCGGCGCGTGTCGAATTCGCTAATCGGCAGGCGCAGCATGCGGCGCACGAGTTGGCGCCGCGCGCTCAGCACGACGGAGGTGCCCGTGCGCTGCAGGAGGTAGTGCTGAAAGCCGCTGAGCACGGCTGAGGCCACCACGAGCCCCACGAGAATCCACACGAGTGAACCGAGCGGGTCGCCCGCTTGCACGACCGTGATGACCTGGCTGACCAGTACGGGTTGGGCGAGCGACGCCGCGGCGGCGAGGATGCTCAACACGACGACCACGCCCAGAATGCGCCGGTGCTCCGCCAGGTAGGGCCACAACTGGCCAAAGGTCGCGCGAGGCCCATCGTCGGGCGTGCGCGAGAACCGAGAGCGTCGAGTGGGTGCCGGAAGCGTCATGGTGGTTCCAGTCTTGTTCACCGCGAGCGCGATGGATAACGCGAATCAAAGAGTTTCGCTACGAGCGTCAACCGCTCGCTCGGCGAGGCTAGATCGTGGGGTTACCCACTTCGCAGCGCTCGTCATCGATTCGCTCAATCCACTCGGCGGATCCTCCATTGAGCGCCTTGCCCGCATCGGTCACGATGTAGGTGCAGTCCGAGAGCACGATTCCGGCATCGGCAGCGCTCTGCCCGGCCACGTAGACGCCCGTGAAGCCCCACATGCTGTTGGCCCAGCGCGTGAACTGTCCGGCTGCCGAGACGTCATCGGTGTCGCCCTCAAGGCCGACGATCAGGGCGCCGCTGCCCGCTGCGTCGAGGTGCTTGTCGCGCAGGCACCGGGGAGTGGCCGGATCGACGTTCTCGTCGTCAACCACGGCCCCGTCGGCAGCGATCGGCACATACGTCGCGAGGGGCTGGAAGAAAATGGGGTGGTTGGCGGGCCACGCGGTGCCGGGTCGGGCAACCGCCTCGACCTCGGCGTTCGTGAAGGTCCACAGCTGGTCGGCATAAAGGGCCTCATCCGTGCCACCACCACATGCGTCGGTCATGAGCGCGGCAAAGTCGCCCACCCCCGGGTCATCGAACGCGAGAGACCGGTGCACCGTCATCGTAAGGTCGAGCACGGCGCCATTGTCGGCCGTGGCGACGGCCGAGACCACGAGCAGAACGTCGTCGGGAAGCGCCTCGCTCGAGGGGCTGGGCGCCGCTGTCTCGGAGGCGGCAGTCGAGGGACTCGCGACCGGCTCGCTGGGCTGCTCAGGAGGCGTGCACCCGGCCAGCGTGAGGAGAAGAACAACCGCACCGGCACCGAGCATCTGGGTCTGCGTCATGGGCGCAAGCATAGAACTCGCCGTGAACCGTGTCACTCGCGAACTGCGCCGCGTCGTCGGTCGGGTTTAGGCTCGACTACCGTGCCAGCTCCTGTGATTACGGCGACCGCCCTCACCAAGACCTACGGCGACTTCACCGCCGTCGACGGGATCGACTTCGAGGTTGCCCCGGGCGAGTCCTTCGGTCTCCTCGGCCCCAATGGCGCCGGCAAGTCGACGACCATGCGCATGGTGGGCGCCGTGTCGACGCGCACGAGTGGCGAGCTGCGCATCCTGGGCCTTGATCCGAACGACCATGGCCCCGACATCCGCTCTCAATTGGGCGTCGTGCCGCAACAAGACAACCTCGATCAAGAGCTGCGCGTGCGCGACAACCTTCTGGTGTATGGGCGGTACTTCGGTTTGCCGCGTTCCGTGGTGTCGGAGCGGGCGGATGCCCTGCTCGAGTTCGCGCAACTGACCGACCGCAAGAAGGCCAAGGTCGACGACCTCTCCGGCGGCATGAAGCGCCGCCTGACGATCGCCCGCGCGCTCATCAACGAGCCGCGCATCCTGTTGCTCGACGAGCCCACGACGGGCCTCGACCCGCAAGCGCGGCACATTCTGTGGGACCGCCTCTTCCGGTTGAAAGAGCAGGGCACGACGCTCGTGCTCACGACGCACTATATGGACGAAGCCGAGCAGCTCTGTGACCGCCTGGTCGTCGTCGACAAGGGCCAGATCATGGCCGAAGGCTCGCCGTCGTCGCTCATTCGCGAATACTCGAGCCGCGAAGTGCTTGAGGTGCGGTTCGGCAGCGACAAGAACGCCGACGCTGCCGCGTCGCTGGCCGGGATCGGTGAGCGCCTCGAGGTGCTGCCCGACCGCATCCTCGTCTACAGCGACAACGGCGAAGCCGCTCTCGAGGCGATCACCCACCGCGGGCTCGCGCCCATCACCTCGCTCGTGCGCCGTTCGAGCCTCGAAGACGTTTTCTTGCGCCTCACGGGCCGGAGCCTCATCGAATGACCATCGAGCAGACTGTGCCGACGGATGCTGAGCGCGCGCTCGCCGCCGGTATCGCGCCGCGCCGCTGGGGCTCGTGGTACGTCGCCGAACACCGTCTTCGCGGCATGCGGGGCTACCTGCCCGACGCCATCTTCCAGAGCTTCGGTAACCCGATCATCTACCTCTTCGCACTCGGCGTCGGGCTCGCGAGCCTCGTGCCGCAGGGGGTCGGAAACGTCACCTACCTGCAGTTCGTCGCCCCGGCTCTCATGGCGACCGCGGCGATGACGGTCGCCGCGAGCGAGACGAGCTATCCGATTCTCGCGGGGTTCAAGTGGAACCCGATCTTCTTCGCGATGAACGCCGCCCCGATCTCGCCCGCGCAGATCGTCAACGGCACGATGATCCAGCTCTCGATCCGCATTGTCGTGACCGTGACCATCTACTTCGGCGTCATCGTGCTCTTCGGTGCGATTCCCTCGCCCGCGGGCTGGCTGGCGATCATCGCCGCGAGCCTCACGGGCATGGCGATCGGGGCGGCGCAGGCGGCGTACACCTCGACGATCACCGAAGACAAGGGGCAGATGGCGTTGCTGCAGCGCTTCGCCATCACGCCGCTGTTCTTGTTCTCGGGCACCTTCTTCCCGCTCGAGCAGCTGCCCCTCTGGCTGCAGCCGCTCGGCTGGGCGTCGCCCCTGTGGCACGGCACCGAGCTCGGGCGCGTGGTCAGCTATGGCCTCGACGAACCCTTGTGGCTGACCGTCACCCACGTCGGGTACCTCGTGACTCTCTTCGCCGTCGGCCTGTGGGCGACCCACCGTCACTTCGTGCGGAGGCTCAACAAGTGAGTACGACGACGGCCGAGTCGGCCCTGGCCCCGCGCCGCAGTGCGCTGTATTCCGGCAATACCGGTGCGGTCATCCACCGCGGCCTCTTGGCGACGCGAAGCACGAATGGGCTCGTCGTGCTCAGCGGGTTCTTTGAGCCGGTGTTCTACTTGCTCTCGCTCGGTATCGGCTTTGGGGCCCTCGTCGGAACCGTGCAAACCTCCACGGGCCAAGAGGTGCCCTACGCCGCGTTCATCGCTCCCGCTCTGCTCGCCGTCTCGGCCATGAACGGTGCCGTGTATGACTCGACGTGGAACG
>JBDKJR010000205.1:0-4937 GCA_039796515.1 Actinomycetota bacterium | reverse complement strand
CGGCACGAGCGGAGAAACCCGCACTACCCCCCGGTTGCCCGCGAAGGCCAAGGCGTCTTTGTAGTTGAGGCCCGACCACGTGACCGCGACCTCAACGTCGGCGGGCTGATCGGGCGCGGGCCGCAGCACACTCTCGTCGAGCTCACCGAGCGCACGCTCGTGGCCCTCGGCCCCGAGGGTGATCTGCCAGCCGCGCCTCATGCCCGTCAGCCTAGGCCGCGCACTCGCTTAGCCGAAGAGCAGCGCGGCCTCGTCGTAGCGTTCTTGCGGCACGGTCTTGAGCTTGCCGAGCGCTGCCTCGAACGGAACCCGCACGATTTCCGTGCCGCGCAGCGCCACCATTTCGCCCCAGCGCGCGTCATCAACGGCAGAGATCGCCGCCATGCCGAGGCGCGTGGCGAGCACGCGGTCGAAGGCACTCGGGGTGCCGCCGCGCTGGATGTGACCGAGGGTCGTGGCGCGCGTCTCAATGCCCGTGCGCTCTTCGATGAGCGGAGCAATGCGCTCGCCAATGCCGCCGAGTCGCGGGCGACCAAAGGCGTCGAGGCCGCGCTCGTTGAGGGGCTCGTCGTCGCCGTCGAGCGTGAAGCCTTCGGCCACGACAACGAGCGGCGCACGGCCGCGGTCGTAGGCGCTCGTGACCCACGCGCACAGTTGCTCCATGCTCGTGTTCTGCTCGGGAATCAAGATCGCGTGCGCGCCCGCGGCCATGCCCGAGTGCAGGGCGATCCAGCCGACATGGCGACCCATGACTTCGGCGACCATGCAGCGGTTGTGGGCGTCGCCCGTCGTGCGCAAGCGGTCCATGGCCTCGGTGGCGATGCCCACGGCGGTGTCGAAACCGAAGGTGTAGTCGGTGGCGTCGAGGTCGTTGTCGACGGTCTTGGGCACTCCGACGATGCGGATGCCCGCATCCGTCAATCGCTTCGCCGCAGCGAGGGTTCCCTCGCCGCCGATCGCGATGAGCGCGTCGAGATTGTTCTCAGCGAAGACCTCGTTGATGCGATCGACCCCGCCGCGCCCCTCGAAGGGATTGGTGCGGCTCGTGCCGAGAATTGTGCCACCCTGCTTCGAAATGCCCTTGACCTCGTGGCGACCGAGGGGCAGGGTGTCGTTTTCGACGAGGCCCTTCCAGCCGTCTTTGAAGCCCACGAATTCGTGGTGGCGAACCGTGGTGCCGGTGAGAACGGCTCCGCGGATGACGGCGTTGAGCCCGGGGGCGTCGCCGCCGGAGGTGAGCATTCCGATACGCATGGGTTCCATCATGGCGGCTCACGGTGACGGGCGCGAAACGAGAGGGCGCCCGCGTGATTCACGGCGCGCGCATGGCCAACGGCAGTACCGTGGCGGCCTGCATTTAGCAGTCGAATTCTGGAGGAATCATGGCTGACAGGACCAGCTCAGCGACCCCGGCACCCGCCCCGGCCGTCACCCCCGAATACCCCGGCCAGAGCCTCGGCATCACGGGCCTTGTGTTCTCGTTTGTGCTGCCGCTCGCGGGCCTCGTGCTCGGCGTGATCGCCTACACCTGGTCGAAGAAGGCGGGCGTCGTCAACGGCCCCGCGCGTGCGGCCGTGATCGTGGGCGGCATCATTCTCGCCGCGGGCCTGCTCATCTATGTCGCCTGGGTCATTGCCGCCGGCCCCGCTCTGCTGCAGTACATGCACGGCCCGTGGGGCATGCGTGGCTTCTGAGCATGACGCTGCCGCCATTGCGGCGCTCGCTGACGAGCAGTACGTGCTGCTGACCACGACGCGCCGCAATGGCGTGGCGGTGCCCACGCCCGTGTGGGTCGCCCCGCACGAGGGCGCGCTCGTCGTCACGACTGGTGCAGAAGCGGGCAAGGTCAAGCGCATGCGGCACACCCCGAAAGTCACCCTGCAGGCCTGCGACCGCGTCGGCAAGCCCCTCGAGGGCGCGCCCGTCGTCGAGGCGCACGCAACCGTTCACGACGATGAGCAGTCGATGACGCAGCTCGAGGCGGCCCTGAGCGCGAAGTACGGCGTGCAATATGCCGCTATCAAGGCCATGAGCAAGCTGCGGGGCCGCCGCGCACCCGGTTCGGTCATGGTGCGGCTGAGTGCCCCGCCCGAGTGAATTGACCGATTCGCTCTGCCGCTGAGACACCTCGGGGTACTACGATTCGACCGAACGGGGCCACCCCGGCCCCCCACCCCGCAGGAGTCAGAATGACCGACGCCCCTTCCCCCGCAGCTGTTGCCCCCGTCAACCCCGGCAAGACGACCGGCGTTGTTGCCCTCGTTCTCTCGATCATCGGCCTTCACCTGATCGGCATCATCGTCGGCTTCGTGGGCCTCAACCAGTCGAAGAAGGCGGGCCAGAAGAACGGCTTCGCCCTCGCCGGTGTCATCATCGGTTTCATTGGCCTCGTCATCGGCATCATCGTGCTGATCAGCGTTGTCGCCGGCGGTGCCGCGCTCTTCGGTGGCCTCGGCCAGATCTGCGCCGAGCTCGGCTCGGGCGTCTGGGAAGTTGACGGAGTCACCTACACCTGCCCGTAACGCGGCACTCGCTGTCGCGGCGGGGAGGGCGCTCACCACGAGCGGCCTCCCCGCCGTTTTTTGTCGTCGGTATCGCCGCTTACGCTGAGCGCGTGGCCGATGCGGTGGTGGATGCTCAGCGCGAGTACGCGCCCCTCGAGCCTCTCGACCTGCGCGCCACTCTCGGCTTTCTGCAGCGCGGACGCGGCGACCCCGTGCAGCACCCCGTCGAGGGTCCGGATGCCTGGCGCGAGGTGTGGCGCGCGCAGCGCACACCCGAGGGTGTCGCGTCACTGCGGTTGCGCGTGGTCGACGGCTCACCGACCGCGGCGCGCACGCTGCTCGTCTCGGCGTGGGGCCCGGGCGCCGAGTGGAGTGCCGCGCACGCGCCCGAGCTACTCGGCGAGGGTGATGCCTGGTCCACGCTCGACTCCCGGCTCGAGGCCCGGGCGCCGCACGACCCCGCGGCGGCGGCCCTGCACCGTGTGCGCCGACGCACGCGCGGACTTCGGCTCACCCGATCCCACCTCGTGCTGGAGGCAGCCGTGCCCGCCGTGCTCGAGCAAAAAGTGACGGGAGTCGAGGCGCGGCGCGCGTGGCGCCAACTCGTGCGGCAGCACGGCGAACGGGCGCCCGGCCCCGCACCCGAGGGGCTCACGGTCATGCCCGACGGGGTGGGGTGGCGCAGCATCCCGGATCACGATTGGCATCGCGCGGGGGTCGGCCCGCAGCGCATGGCAACGATTCGCCGCGTGGCCGCCGTGGCCCCGGCTCTCGAACGCACGCTCGCACTCGGTCGTGGTGGGCCGGCGGCGATCGCGGCCCTGCGGTCGATTCCGGGCGTGGGGCTGTGGACGGCCGCCGAGATTCTGCAGCGCTCGCACGGCGACCCCGACACCGTGAGCGTGGGCGATGCGCACTTGCCCCACGTGATCGGAACGTGGTTCACGGGCGACCGTGCCGACGACGAGGGCATGCTCGCCCTGCTCGAGCCCTATGCCGGTGAGCGGCACCGGGTTGTGCGACTCATCACCTCGGCGGGCGTCGAGGCGCCGCGCTTCGGTGCGAAGGCCACCATCGAAGACCACCGCGCGCGCTGAGCGCCGTACCGTGGTCGAGTGAACAAACTGCTGCGCCTCTGGCGAGTCATGTGGCAAGCGCGCCGCGGCACTCGCCTTGCCCCCACCGATGTCAGCCGCGTGCCCTTTCGCGTGCTGCCCAACGACCTCGACGTTCAGAAGCACATGAACAACGGCGTGTATCTCTCGCTCATGGACCTCGGTCGCGTCGACCTCATGGTGCGCTCGGGCATCTGGAGCGAGCTCACGAAGCGCGGCTACTACCCCGTCATCGTGAGCTCGACCATCACCTATCGCCGCTCGCTCGAACTGTGGGAGCGCTACGAACTCGAGAGCCGCATGGTCGGCATTGACGACGTCGCCAGCTACGTCGAACAGCGTTTTGTTCGGGATGGCGAGATCTGCGCGCGGGCCGTCATCAAGGCGCGCTTTCTCAAGAAGACGGGCGGGGTCGTGCCGATTCCTGAGCTCGCCGAACTCTTCGACCTTGATCCCGACAACCACCCGCTGCCGGCGTGGCTCGCCGAGTGGAGTGGCCAGGCGGCGCTGCCCTCGCGGCGCGAACCCGCGCCGAGCGTGTGGGAGTGACGCGCAGGCCTTAACAGTGGGCGAGCACGTGGTCGGGGCTCGAGGGGGGCGCGAGCATCCGGTCGCGCAGCACCGAGAGCGCGGGAATCTCGCCGCGCGCGCAGACCTCGGCCCATGAGCCGCGCAGGTCGTCGGTGTATTCGATGTTCATGACCTGGTCGCCGTAGACCTCGATCGCGAGGCCGCACTCGTCCCAGCGGTCGCACTCTTCGAGCACGATGAAGTCGAAGCCGGCCTCGTCGCGGCCGCGCTCGCCGAGTTCGAGAGCGTTCTTCTGGCCCGCCGCGAGCCCGGCCTCGTGCGCGCGGTCGACGAGCACGGTCGCGAGGGCGAGAGCGTCGTCGATCGAGATCACGTCATTCGAGCGCGAGTAGGTATCGAGGTTGTCGAACTCGACGCCGACGAATCCCGCGGCTGCACAGTCGTCGATGAGCGGCCCGAGCCGGTCGACGATCGCGGCGCGTGCCTCGGGAGTGCGTGGGTCGAGCAGCGCTTCGTCGGGCCAGTTCGGGTCGATCACCGGCTCGCCCGTAGCGTCGAGCAGCACGGCCTCGGGGCTCTCGCTGAGCCACGATTCGAGCTCGCCGGGCTGCGTCTGAAACCCATTGAGGTAGCAGATGCTCGGGATGCCCGCCGCGGGCTGCTCGCTCGCGTCACGCACGACGAGCGTCACGCCGGGGGCCGGCTCGGAGGCTCCGCCGAGCTGGTAGTCGATGCGGCCCTCCGGCGGGAGGGTGAAGAGCGTGGGATCGGGCGCGGGCTCGAGCGG
>JBDKJR010000204.1:0-3481 GCA_039796515.1 Actinomycetota bacterium | reverse complement strand
GAGGCGCGAGGGACTCGCCCGTCTCGGGGTCGATCGTCGCGGCGGGCATCGCGGCCTCGTCGTGCAGGTACGCCAAGCGGCGGCGGAGCACCTGGTAGACGGCGTCGGTGTCGTCGCGAGCATCCGCGATCGCGAACTTTCGGTACTGGTCTTTGCGCGGCAAGCCATCTTCGAAGACGACCATAGAGGCCACGGGGTTGGAGCCGCCGAAGTGCGAGACGTCGAAGCACTCGAGCCGCAATGGCGCTTCGGCGAGACCGAGGGCCTCTTGAATGTCGGCGAGAGCTTGCGAACGGGCGGTGAAGTCGCCGCTGCGCCGCGTTTTGTACTGAACTAGCGCGCCGAGGGCGTTCGTCGCCACCGTCTCGGCCAGAGCGGCCTTCTCGCCTCGCTGAGCGACCTTGACGACGACGCCTCCGCGCTCCCCCGCCTCGCGACGTCGCTCAGAGAGAACCGACTGAAGAGCCTGCACGTCGTCAGGAACCGCCGGAACGACGACCTCGCGCGCAGGCACCGTCGTGGCGTCGTAGGCGTTCTGCAGCACCGTGTCGACGAGCTCGGCCATGGTGACGTCGAGCTCGGTGTCGACGACCCAGCCGCGCACGCCGCGAATGCGCCCTCCGCGGACGACGAACAACTGCACGGCCGCCGCGAGTTCGTCGTACGCGATTCCGAAGACGTCGGCATCGGTCTCGTCATCGAGCACGACGGCGCTCTTGGCGAGCACCGTTTCGAGGGCGCCGATCTGGTCACGGATGCGCGCGGCCGATTCGTAGTCAAGCTCTCGAGCGGCATCCGCCATCGCCGCCTTGAGGCCCCGAACGTAGCTCACGTCGTTTCCGGCCATGAACGACGCAAAGTCGAGCGCGATGCCGCGGTGTTCTTCGGGGGTCACGCGACCCACACACGGGGCCGCGCACTTGCCGATGTCGCCCAAAAGACACGGGCGATTCGTTGCGTGCGCACGCTTGTAGGTCGACTCGCTGCACGAGCGCATCGGAAACGCCTTGAGCATGAGATCGACCGTCTCGCGGACCGCCCACACTTTTGTGTATGGCCCGAAGTAGCGCGCCCCGGCGATACCGCGCGTTCGCGTCACCATGACGCGAGGAACCCGATCGGCGAGTGTGATCGCGACATAGGGGTAGGTCTTGTCGTCGCGAAACTTCACGTTGAACGGCGGGGCAAACTCTTTGATCCAGGTGTATTCGAGCGACAGCGCTTCGAGCTCGCTGCCCACAACGGTCCACTCGACGCCCTGTGCGGTCGTGACCATCCGCCGCGTGCGCTCGTGCAGGCTGTGCAGCGGTTGAAAGTAGTTGCTGAGCCTGTTGCGCAGATTGTTGGCCTTGCCGACGTAAAGCACGCGACCAGCGCCGTCGGTAAAGCGATACACCCCCGGCTCGGTCGGAATCTCCCCGCGCTGGGGGCGCCACTGTTCGCGCGGGGGCATGTCAGCGCTTCGCTCGGCCCGATGCGGGCGGGGTCTTGTCGAGTAGCTCGCGCAGGAAGAACCCGGTGTGACTCTCGGGCACCGTCGCGAGGTGCTCGGGGGTACCGACAGCGAGAACCTGGCCTCCCCCTGCTCCTCCCTCGGGGCCGAGGTCGATGAGCCAGTCGGCCGCGCGAATCACGTCGAGGTTGTGCTCGATCACGATGACGGTGTTGCCCTTGTCGACAAGCCCGTTCAGCACGAGCAAGAGCTTACGCACGTCTTCGAAGTGCAAACCCGTCGTGGGCTCATCGAGCACATAGACGCTGCGCCCGTTCGACCTCTTCTGCAGTTCGGTGGCGAGCTTGACGCGTTGCGCTTCGCCGCCCGAGAGGGTCGTCGCGCTCTGACCGAGGCGCACGTATCCGAGCCCGACATCCACGAGAGTCTTCAAGAATCGGTGGATGGCCGAAATGGGTTCGAAGAACTCCGCGGCCTCCTCGATGGGCATGTCGAGCACTTCGGCGATGTTCTTGCCCTTGTAGTGCACCGTGAGCGTGTCGCGGTTGTATCGCGCGCCATTACAGACCTCGCACGAGACATACACGTCGGGCAAGAAGTTCATCTCGATCTTGATGGTTCCATCGCCGGCGCAGTTCTCACATCGCCCGCCCTTGACGTTGAAGCTAAAGCGCCCCTGCAGGTAGCCCCGGGCCTTTGCTTCGGTCGTCTCGGCGAACAAAGCCCGAATGCGATCGAAGACGCCCGTGTAGGTAGCGGGGTTTGATCGCGGGGTGCGACCGATGGGTGCCTGGTCGACGTGCACGACCTTGTCGAGGTGTTCGAGCCCGCGCACGCGAACGTGCTTGCCGGGCACTTGCCGGGCTCCATTGAGCTTGTTGGCGAGCACCTTGTAGAGGATGTCGTTGACGAGCGATGACTTACCCGAGCCACTCACGCCCGTCACCGCAACGAACGCCCCGAGGGGGAAGTCAACGGTCACATCTCGCAGGTTGTTCGCTTTCGCGCCCTCGACGGTGAGCACACGGCTTGGGTCGATCGGGCGGCGCGGCATCTGGTCAACCACCTGTCGACGGCCCGCAAGGTAATCACCCGTGATCGACGCCGGGTTCGCGATGAGCTCGGCGTACGATCCGCTGTGCACGACGCGACCGCCGTGCTCGCCCGCCCCGGGGCCGATGTCGACGATCCAGTCGGCGGTTCGAATCGTGTCTTCGTCGTGTTCAACGACGATAAGGGTGTTTCCGAGGCTCTTGAGCTTCACGAGCGTGTCGATCAGTCGACGATTGTCGCGCTGGTGCAGGCCGATCGAGGGCTCGTCGAGCACGTAAAGAACGCCTGTGAGTCCCGAGCCGATTTGCGTCGCGAGACGGATGCGCTGCGCTTCTCCGCCCGAGAGCGTGCCCGCGGCCCTCGCCATGCTCAAGTAGCCCAGGCCGACTTCGAGCAAGAACTCCAGCCGCGCGCGAATCTCGCGCAGAACCGCAGCGGCGATCGACGCCTCGCGCTCGGTCAAGGTGATGGTCTGCATAAACGCATAGGCGTCGAGCAGGCTGAGCTCGGCGACGGCAGAAATGCTGTGCCCATCGACCGTGACGGCAAGAACCTCGGGTTTGAGTCGGGCTCCGTTGCACTCTGAACACGGCACTTCGCGCAAGTATTCGGCAAATCGCTGCTGTGACCAGTCGCTTTCTGCTTCGGCGTACTTGCGCTCAATGTAGGGAATGACGCCCTCAAAGCCCGTCGAGTAGGTGACGTCGCGGCCGTAGCGATTGCGCCACTTCACCCGCACCTCGAAGTCGTTGCCCTCAAGAATCGCCTCTTGCGTGCTCTGCTCGAGTTCGCCCCAGGGAGTATCGAGTGAGAAGTCCAAGTCACGGCCCAAGCCCGCGAGCAGCTTCTGAAAGTAGCTGTAGAGACCCTTGCCCTGTTGGTTCCACGGCAAGATCACGCCATCGTTGAGGCTCAGGGTGGGGTCACCGATGAGCAAGTCGACATCGACCGCCATGCGGGTTCCGAGACCGGAAC
>JBDKJR010000203.1:0-3434 GCA_039796515.1 Actinomycetota bacterium | reverse complement strand
CAACCACAACACGCTATACCACAAACCATACAGAAACTGCAATAAAGACAATTCCTCTACACATATACGACCGCGGCGCGGCGAGCGGCACCGCCCGAGCGGTCAGCAGGGCGGCGTCGGCGGCATCCCGATCGTCATCAATCAGCACGGCATCGCGGATGCCCCCAAAGCGATCGAGCGTCTGCCGCACTTGCCCGTGCGGGTCGATGCCGAGAACGGATGCCCGCACCCGGTTCGCCACGATGCGCACCCGCGCGCCATCAACCGTCTCGAGCAGGTCGGCGTGCGTGCGCAGTAGGCGGGCTAGCCCCAGCGGATCGGCTGCGCCGACCGCCACCACATCGTCGGCCGCCCGCAGAGCCGCAATGGTCGCGGCGTTGCGGCGCGGAGCGGCCACGTCGCTGCTGATCTCTTCGTCGGTCTCGAGACTGAAGCCGGCGTCAATGATCGTGACCGTGCGCCAGCGGCGACACTGCTCGAGCACCGCCGTCACTCGTGACGATGACAGCTCGGGCCAGCGGTGCGGGCGGCCGATACCGGTGAGCACCGCGAACGTCGCACCTCCCGCAGCCGGCGCGCTCTGTGACACTCGGTCCAGCTCCGAGTGGGTCAGGGTCTCTGCGCCGGCGAGTCGACAGGCCGCGGCAAAACCGGGCGACTCGTCGAGCAGCCCGAGCGCGGGCGCTACCGTGCCGCCGTAGGTATCGGCGTCGGCGAGACACACGGCGAAGCCGCGCGCAGCGAATTCAGCGGCGAGCCCGATCGCCACGGTGGTTCTCCCCGGAGCGCCCGCCGGCCCCCACACGGCAATGACTCGAGGCGCGCCAGACGGTGCCGCGCTCGACGAGACGCTCGGCGGGAACGCCGGCTGCGCGCGGGGTGGGTCGACGACCGCGGCCGCCCGTGACGCCGTCGCGGGCTCACCCGTGCCGAGAGGCGTCGCGCTCGCATCGCTCTCGGCGGGCGGTGACGCGGGCATCGGGGGCACGGCACTCGTCACCGCGTCATCGTGGGCGAGCATCGCGAGATTCAGTGAGCCATCGGCGTCGAACCGAAGCACGTCGTGTAATCCCAAGCGCTGGGCGCCGACCGAAAGGTTCACGTCCGCGGCAATGACGAGACAACTGCGCACCCCGAGAAGGTCGCATGAACCAATGACGGTTGCCGTGGCCACGGCCGGATGATCGGCAAGGAGCACCACATCAGGAGCACGCTGGGCCAACTGGGTGAGTATCTCGTCGTGGTCGCTCGCGCGCCACGCGACACGGTGCCCGGCCCGCAGAACGGCGAGTTCGATGGCATCGGCATTCATGCCAGGAATGGCGAGAGCGACGAGCACGTCACCCTCCGATCGCGAGTGACGCAGGAACAGCCGACAGCGCATCGCCATTGGCGAGTGCGTGCAAGATTCGAGCGACATCGCGTCGCGAAACCAGCAGTTCGACACCGCCCGCTTGCGCACTAGAGACAATTCCCTCCTCGGCGACCACGCGAACCAACTGGGTGTCAGACGCGATCACCGCAGGCGCGCCAAATCGGCCGGCATCGAGCGCGGGAGCGGACCACAGGTCGAGCGTGTCGCCCGGCCGCACTGTTGCACCAATAGGTGTCGACAGCGTCACGACGACGGTGGTCTCGCTCGGGCCGCGGGCGTCGCCGACCGCAGAGAGAGGAATCAGCTCGCCGTCTCCGACGGTTCGCGTCACGACGATTCCTTCGGCGGGCATGTCGTCTGGCCGCAAGTAGCCGTGGCCCTCGACTCCCAACGAGACGCGCCGCACCTCCAGGTCGTCGAGCGAGATCACGTCACCAACGGTGAGCATGCGCGGAGCGGCGAGGACGTCTTCTCCTTCGTCGGCGGCTGCAACGATTCCCACAACCGCGGCGATCGAGGCGGCGACGAGCACGAGGCCCACGAGAAGGCGAGCGTCGACCTGACGCCGACGGCGAGGGGCTGGCGATGAGGCGGGGACCTCAGACATGTTTCCTCCTGAGTGGGGAACGGCAGGGCGCGATTGATCTTGACGATTCGTCGTCAGTGAAGGGGCAGTTATCCACATTCACAGAAGGGGTCATGGTTGCGGCGCATAATCGAGGCATGACGCAGTCGGCTGACTCATCGTTCGGACGGTTTCTCACCGTGACCGACGTTGCCGAACTGTTGAATCTGTCGGCGGGAGAAGTGACCTCGCTGATTCGCGCGGGTGAGCTTCCGGGCATCCACCTCGGGGCCATCGGCCAGTGGCGCATCGAGCAGAGCGTCCTCGAGTCGTTTGTCGCCGACAAGTACGACGAGCATCGGCGCATTGCACGGTGGCACGAGGCGCAGACGGCCGACGTTGCCGAGCTCTTTGGCGAGCGACGCACTCGACCGCGACGCGCGTAACCGGGTCGATCGACGCTTAGGCGACCGACACCAGCATCACGTGTTCAGTCGGAATGATCCGAACCTGACGTACCGCATTCGCGCGGCGGACGACGTCGAGGTCGTGTTCCGCAAGGTCGAGATGGTCGCGGCCGACGCGATCGATTGTGCCCGTGATCGTGCCCGACACCGTGCGGACGGTCACCGCCCGCCGTCGACGGCAGAGGTCGCGGAGCAAGAAACTGATGCCCAAGCGAGCCGCCAGCTCTGACCTCTCGACGACGGGCCCCAGCGACGTCTGAGCTTGCTCCGGTGTCAACAAGAGCCCATCGACGGCCGACAAGGGGATGATCGCTTGCTCGCGAGCGGGTGAGTCATCGAGATCACCCGCCATCCAGTCACGACCGACCGTGACCAGCGTGAGTCGGATGACATCGCCCGAGCGCAAGCGACAACGGATGCGCGACGCTGCCGGGTCGGGGGCGCTTCTGAGCGACACCACCCGGTCGCGCACGGCCAAACGCCCCAGCCGCAAGCGCTCTTCTTCTAGCTGCAGATCGGCCTGTTCTGCCTGCAGCTCGTGCTCGAGTTGACCTGCAAGGTCGTCGAAGAGGTGATCCCAGCGCATGGCGAGAAGGTATCGAGGGCCTCCGACGAAAGCGGACGAGTTCTCCACAGTTCGAGGATTTCTCTTTACGAATGAGAAATCTTTTGGTTGAGTAGTGCCACCCCAAAGGGGGTGAACACATCGGTCTACCGCCTCGACAGTGGCGAGCGACCACCCCCGCTTGCCTTAGGGATGAAGGAGCAGACCGTGACCGCCGCCCCCGCCATGATCTCCCCCATCGTCGGTGATACACCTCGAGGCCGCGGATCGCGTGCTCGAATTGCCCACGAAGAGTTCTTTGACTTCCAACCCACGTCGACGGCAGACCTTCCCGACCCTCGGCCTCTCATCGAGAACCTCACGCGCTGTGTCATTGAAATCCTCGCCGGGGCCCGTGAGCTCGAACAAGTGGCCCGCTGGGTCACCGACGATGTCTATCGCACGCTCCTGACGCGCGCGACG
>JBDKJR010000202.1:0-7749 GCA_039796515.1 Actinomycetota bacterium | reverse complement strand
ATCCGGATGATCCACAGCGCCGCGGGCCAGCGCCAGCGACGCTTGGAGAACTTCATCGAACTCATGCGCCAGGCTCCGCCCGGTGTCGAACTTGACCTCATCGTCATGCCCAACGAACCCGCCTACGTCGCCGAACTGAAGGCCGCCGGGGCCGACGTTCCCGGCCTGCGGTTCATTGACCCAGTTCCGTATGCCGAACTCGTCGAACTCGTCGCAACCTACGACCTCGCCCTCAACTTCTTGCCGCCCCTGAGTTTCAACCAGCTGCACGCGCTCCCGAACAAGTTCTTCGAAGCCGTGCAAGCACGCGTGGGGCTCGTCATCGGGCCCTCACCCGAGATGGTGAGCATTCTCGAGCAGTACGACCTCGGGGCGGTTTCGAGCAGCTTCGAGGTGTCGTCGCTACGCGAGGTGCTCGCGAGCGTCACGCCCGAGCGCGTTATGGAGTGGAAGAACGCCGCGCATCGCGCCGCGCACGCGCTGTCGGCCGAAGAGCAAAATCGGGGCTGGGCTGAACCTATCGCTGCTCTCGCCGCGCGGGGCGTTGCCGACTAGACGAGCGCCGACGCCACCATCACACGCAGCGGAGCCTCGCGGGCCAGCAGGTACCGCGGTGAGCGCGTCAGCACCGTTGCGGGGGTGCCGAACCGACGGCGACGCACCGACAGCCGCTCGAGCTCGGCGGTCGCCGTCTCGACATCGAGCAGTGCATCGACCAGATCGCGGTCGGCGATCGCCAGCACGTCGAGCGCGCTCGGTGCCAGTTCGAGAAGCCCCCTGATGAGGGCAGCGAGTTCCGCCCGCTCACCCGACAGCCAACCAGCCGGTGTTGAGCCGCGCGTCGCAAGCGCAAAGATGTGCACGCGCAGCAGCTTGACCACGATGGCGTGGCGAGCGTCGGCGGGCAGAGAGCGCACCCATAGATCGTCGATCAGTCGGGCGAGGGCACTCACGAGGTCACCGAGCGGTCGGGGAGTTTCGGTCACCCGCGGAGCGGTGCCACTGCCCACGCGATAGGCCGGATCGCCCGCGGCGTACCCAATGCGGTCGCCCGAAAACCACAGCCGCAGCGAGAACTCGTGGTCTTCACCCGTCGTGACCCCAGGCGTGAAGCGCAGAGCGAGAGCCTCGACGACATCTCTCCGAATGATGCCGAGCGGTGCCGTGCGATAGGACAGTCGATCCTTCACGGGGTGCAGCGGCCCACGACGCCACGGTCGGCGCGGCGGCGTGCGCACCGGGCTGCCATTCGGCAGCCTGACGGGGGCGATGACGGCGGCGAACCGATATCGCTCGGCACGAGAAACCCACGCGGCGATGGCGCCGGGCTCGAGCGAATCATCCGACCCCATAACCGCCACATAGCGAGCTGTTGCCGCCGCGAGACCTGCGCTGAACGGACCAGCCGGGCTGGGGATACCGTCGGCGCACGTCATGAAGCACACAGCATCCCGATCGGCGGGTGACAGCGTTGCCTCAATCTCGGCCTGCGCAATGTTGTGACACACGACCGTCACGCGCAGGCTCGACCCGAGAGCCAGACCTTGTTGGCGCAAGGACGCGATCGCCGCGGCAAGCGGGCGCCGACTGTCATGGATCGCAATGACGAGGTCGACGATGGGGTCGACCGGGTCGATGGTCACGCCCTCCCCCCGGCGAGCAACTCATCGACGACACGCACGGCGGCGTGGCCATCGCCGTAGGGGGTCTCACTGGTCGGCGGGACGGCGGGTCGACCGACGACAGCAGCCAACGATACGAGGTCATCGTTGACGAGCACATTCCATCCCAGGTCGACGGTCTCTACCCACTCGGTTTCTGGCCGAAGAGTGGTGCAGGGCACCCGCAGCAAGAACGCTTCTTTCTGCAAGCCACCCGAATCGGTGACCACCCCCGCGCTTCCGAGCACGGCGCGCACGAGTTGCGGGTATGCGAGCGGGGCGACCGGCACGACCGAGCCCGCGTCGAGCGCAACGCCATGTTCTGCCGCCAGCTTGACGAGTCGCGGGTGAGCCAGCAAGAAGACCGGCTTGTCGAGGCGCCCGAGGTTCTGCACGATCTCTGCCAAGCGCCGCGGGTCGTCGGTGTTGTCAGGGCGGTGCAAGGTGCTCACGTAGTAGCCCCCGGCTTCGGGATGCCCTGGCAACGCAATCTCATCGCCCTCAACCTGCGCACGCACGCGATACAACACGTCGGTCATGACGTCGCCGACGAGCACACTGCGCTCAGCTAAGCCCTCGTGCGCGAGGTGCTGCATCGCCACAGCCGTCGGTGCCAGCAAGAGGTCGGCGGCGTGGTCGGTCAGAACGCGATTGTGCTCTTCAGGCATCCGCCGGTTGAACGAGCGCAGCCCGGCCTCGAGGTGCGCAACGGGCAGATGAATCTTGACGGCCGCGACGGCCGCCGCGAGCGTGGAGTTCGTGTCGCCGTAGACGAGAACCCAATCGGGGCGAAACCGCTCAAACGCCGTCTCGAGGGCGGCGAGCATCGCGCCGGTCTGGGCGCCGTGAGAGCCCGAGCCGATCGCCAGATTCAGATCGGGGTCGGGAATCGCGAGGTCGCGAAAGAACGCGTCAGACATGAGTTCGTCATAGTGCTGACCCGTGTGCACCACGATGTGCTCGGCGCGCCCTGCGACCGCGTGAGCGATCGGAGCGAGCTTGACGAACTGGGGCCGAGCACCGACAACGCTGAGAATCCGCACGAACCCAATCTAGAGGGTCGTGGTCGACAGAAACGGGGCGAGCACCTCCGCCGACCGGCGGCCGTCGTGGACCGCCGTGACAAAGGCGCGCCCCTGCGCCGCCGTGCGCCGTGACCTTTCGCGGTCGGCCACGAGATTGCGGATGACCGACTCGAGCTCAGCCGCCGTGCTCTGCACGATCGGCAACTCACGCCCCGTCGCCGAGCGCACATACTCGCGAACCTGCGGAGTCACCGCCCCCACAACCAGTCGACCTGTCGCGAGCGCTTCGCACCCCGCAACGCCGTAACTGCCCAGTCGGAACTGCTCGAGCACGATGTCGGCATCGGTAATGGCGTGCACCATCTCGTCGGCGGGAATGCCCTGCAACCGGCGGTACTCAATGACACCCTCGGCATCAAGTCGCCGCATGACCGGGTCGATGAGATCAGAGCCCTTCATGATGCCGCGGCTGGGGGCGTGCACCACCACGGGCACATCCCGCCTCAAGACCTCGGGGCCCGCGACCCAGTGCTCGGTATCGACGACGAGCGGCAACCACTCGGCGTGCGTCACGTCGAGCAACAGGTCGGGGGTCGAGACAAACGTCGGCAGAGCCAGCGCGTCGAGCAGGCGACGATTGGCAGCAACCGCCCGCTCGAGTGCGGGAGTGTTCGGCAGGAGGCCTGCAGCGAAGGGTGAATCGGGGTGGGTCGCCGCGTGCCGGCTGGGCAAGCGAATGTCGGTGCCGTGGCACAGCATCGCCACCGAGAGTCCCCGCTCACGTACGAGGCGAACCTGGTCAGACACCGACTCGGAGTAGATCGCGCCAAAAGGTGCGCGCTCGGCCTCGATGATCACGTGGGTGAAGCCCGTGAGCACGGCATCCCGCTGCGCCTGTTGCCAGCGGTGTGACGCAACGTAGGCGCCCACGGGTACTTCTTGGTCGACGGGATGCCCGAACTCACCCCCCACGCGATAGGCCATCGTGACGGCGCCCACGTCGGAGAGGTGGCGCTCAGCAGCGCGAGCCCAGCGAGTTCCCTGGCCGGCCCAATTGACGGGGGCCACGTAAAGACGCACGCGCGTCGACGGCGGTACGGGAGGGGCAGGAACACTCGCGGGGTCGTAGCGATACCGTCGCGGCAGAAGGGCCCGAACAGCCGACTCGGGCATCAGTGCGAGCACGGTGCGCACGAGGGCTCGAAAGGCGCGAGTCGCAAACGGCGTGGGCTCGGCGACCATGGTGCCCCAGTCTAGGGCCGAGGAGCGGGGCTGATATCGTTCGGGATCGTGAGCGCGACCGTCGAACCCCGCATTGAGTCGCTCACGGGACTTCGCTGGTGGGCCGCGTTTGCGGTGTTTTTCTACCACATGGCCAATCTGGCTCCGTTGCCCATCAATGAGGTGCTGCGCTACGGCAACTACGGCGTGATGTTCTTCTTCGTGCTCTCGGGTTTTGTGCTCACGTGGTCGGCGCAACCGGGTGTGGCGGCCTCAACCTTCTATTGGCGGCGTTTCGCGCGCATCTATCCGGCACACTTTGTCGCGCTGCTTCTCGCCATTCCGGTCTTCTATAGCTTCACGCCCGACACCGCTGATTGGTGGGTCAAGCCTGTCGATGTCGGGATTCTGCTGCTTTCGGTGCTGTTGATTCAGGGCTGGTGGCGCGAGCCCACCATTTTGTTCTCGGGCAACCCTGCCGCGTGGACCCTCACCGTTGAAGCGTTCTTCTATGCCATGCACCCCGCACTCAATCGACTTCTCCGTCTCGTCGGCTCGCGTGGTGCCCTGCTGGCCGCCGTCGCCATCGTGATCGGCGCATTCGGTTGGCGCATCGTCGCCACAGTTGCCCCCGAGATGGCGGCCGCGGTACCCCTCCCGGTGGCCCGACTCGGAGAGTTTGCTCTGGGCATGTGCCTCGCCCACGCCATGCGCCGCGGCTGGCGGCCACGCCTGAGCATCTGGATTCCGGCCGCATTCGGCGTCATGCTGCTCGTGCTCTTCACGGTCGACGCCGCCACGGCGTGGATGGGGCCCGTGGGCGACCTCATTCTCGGCTCAGCGACCGAATGGATTCTGGTGTTCTGCGCCGCGCTCATCGTGGCGGCCGCGGCGCGTGATCTGAGCGGTCGGCCGTCACTGTTGCGGCATCCCTGGCTCGTGCGACTAGGAGAAGCCTCGTACGCGTTCTATCTCGTACACGCCACGGTTGTCTTTGGCATACTCGCCCTCGTCGGCCCGCAACCCGGTGGCTGGAGTGCCCTCGTGTGGTACCCACCGGTGTTCGCGGGTGCACTCCTGCTCGCGTTCGCACTGCACCTCGGAGTAGAAAAGCCCCTCGAGCGCCGCATGCGTCGTGGGTGGGATGCCCGAGTCGCGGCACGCGCAGCGCGCACGAATCGCCCGCTCGAGCCCTGAGTCGCGCTACTAGGCGCTCGCGCTGTGCCAGCGCCGCGCCGACTCGACGGCGTCGGCCGCACGGTCGGCCACGCCGCTCAACGACACCGCGCTGAGCGCCCAGGTTGCCTGGTGCGCACGCTGCCCCGCCGTGGCTGGGGTTGCGGCGATCGTGTGCAAGTGGTCGGCCACCGCATCCGCATCATGGGGCACCGCCGTGCCGAGCGGGGCCTCGGTCGCGAACTGCGACCCCGGGCCTTCGCCCGAAAAGAGGATCGGGGTGCCGCAGGCCGCAGCCGCGTACATTTTGGTCGGAAACGCGAACTGATAGCCGCCATCGGGCTTGACGCTCGCGAGCGCGACGGCGGCGCCGCGCAACCACTGGGCGACCTCGGCAGGCGCAACGGTGGGGTAGAACTGCACGCGACCCGGAGCGATCAGCTCGGCGCGCTCGCGCAACTGCTCGACCTCTGACCCCGACCCGAGAAACACGAGCTGGAGCTCCGACACCGCCGCAATCGCCTCGACGAACACTCCGGCCCCGTGAACTTCGGATGCGGTGCCCGCGTACAGCGCATACGGCACGTCGGCCGCGCGAGTCGGGCCCTCGGGCGTGAACACGCTCGTGTCGATGCCGTTGCCCACCTCATCGATGCGGGCCGCGGAAACACCCAACTCGATGAGCCGCGCCGTCACGGTTGCCGACACCGAGAGCACCCGCGCGGCGCGCGCCCGCACCGTGCGTTCCATCCAGCGGACGACGCTCACGACCGGACCCGGGCTTCCGGCGCTCGCGGCAGCATCGGCCAGAATGTCGGCCGAGTAGTAGACGAACGGCCGGCGCACCAGCGCGGTGGCGGCGAGCGCCGAGAGCCCCGTCGTGGGCGGAGGCTCGACGACATAGACGTCGGCTCGCCGACCCCACAGCAGTCGGAAGAACAAGGGGATGTCGAAGCTCAAGTAAGGCACGTAGCCCCGCACAGCGCCCGTGCGATCGCGCAACACGCGTGCGCGTCGCACGCGCACACCCTCGGGAGTGGCGCCCGTCACGCCCGCGGGACTGCGGCTCGTGAGCACCTCAACCTCGTGGCCGCGCGCCGCGAGTTCGCCCGCGAGAGCCGCGAGGCGGAACGAGGCCGCCGCTGGCTCGGGCGCGAAGATGCGGCTCGCGACGATGACGCGCATGGTTAGAACGTGACCGACTGGCCCGTTCGCGCCGACTGCAAGACGCCCTCGACGACTTCGAGCGTGCGCAGACCCTGACGCATCGTGACGACGTCGGTCTGGTGGCCCAGCACGGCGTCGCGGAAGGCCTCGTGCTCCACGCGCAAGGGCTCACGCTTGGGGAAGGCGTAGCGGATTGTGTCGCCCTCGCTGACGCCGCGGAACGCCGTCACCGATTCCCACTCGAGCGGGAACGTTCCGTTGGCGTAGAAGGTCAGATCGCCCGTGGCCGTGTCGGCAACGAGCGCACCCGCCTCGCCCGTGGCGATCGTGATGCGCTCTTTCATGGGGCTCAACCAGTTGACAATGTGGTTGACGATGACGCCGTTGGCCAAGCGACCCGACGCGATGATCATGTCTTCGTACTCGCGGCCCGACTTGTGAGCCGTCTGGCCGTACACACTCGCGTACTCGCTCTGCACCACCCAGGCGGTCAGGTCGATGTCGTGGCTCGCGAGGTCTTTGCCCACGCCCACGTCGGCAATGCGCGCGGGGAAGGGACCCTGGCGGCGCGTGATCACCTGGTACACCTCGCCGAGCTCGCCCGCCGCGATGCGGCGGCGCATCTCTTGCAGAGCAGGGTTGAAGCGTTCGATGTGACCAACAGCCCCGATCAATCCCGCCGACTCGAAGGCGTCGACCATGCGCTGCCCCGCCTCGAGCGTGTCGGCGATGGGCTTTTCGACGAGCGTGTGAACGCCGGCGGCAGCGAGGGTGAGCGCAGCATCCTCGTGAAAACGGGTCGGAACCGCGACGACCGCGATGTCAACGCCCTCGGCGACGAGCGCATCAATGTCGGGCAAGATCGGCAGGCTGCCCGCGACGCCGTGCGGGTCTCCGCCCGGGTCAGCGATGGCCACGAGGTCCACACCATCGAGCTCGCGCAGCACGCGGGCGTGGTGGCGGCCCATCATGCCCACGCCGATGAGTCCGGCGCGCAGCGTGGTCATCAGGCGCCTGCCGATGCCACAGCGTTGACCGCGGCGACGATGCGGTCGAGATCGCGACGCGAGAGCGACGGATGCACGGGCAGCGACACGACCTCGCGCGCAGCCTTCTCGGTCTCGGGCAAGTCGAGCCCGGGCGCGAACGTCGCGAGCGAGGGAAGACGGTGGTTCGGAATCGGGTAGTACACGCCCGAGCCCACGCCGTGCTCTTCGCGCAGCGCCTTGACGAAGCCGTCGCGGTCGTCGCTCACGCGCACCGTGTACTGGTGGAAGACGTGCACAGCGCCCTCGGCCGTGACGGGCGTCGCGACGCTCGTGATGCCCGCGCTCAAGTACGCGGCGTTCTGCTGACGCGTCGCCGTCCAGCCGTCAACGCGGCCGAGCTGCACGCGGCCGATGGCGGCGTGAATATCGGTCATGCGCGCGTTAAAGCCGATGACCTCGTTGTGGTACTGAACTTCTTGGCCCTGGTTGCGCAGCAACTTGACGGCGCGC
>JBDKJR010000201.1:0-5076 GCA_039796515.1 Actinomycetota bacterium | reverse complement strand
AAGGTGCCGACGAGCTCGAAGGTCTACACCGAAGAGATCTTCGGCCCCGTGCTCTCGGTCGTGCGCGTCAAGACCTACGACGAGGGCCTCGCGCTCATCAACGGTTCGCAGTACGGCAACGGCACCGCGATCTTCACGAATGACGGTGGCGCCGCGCGCCGCTTCCAGAACGAGGTCACCGTGGGCATGGTCGGCATCAACGTGCCGATTCCCGTGCCCGTCGGCTACTACTCGTTCGGTGGCTGGAAGAACTCGCTCTTCGGCGACGCCAAGGCCTACGGCACGCAGGCGATCCCGTTCTTCACGCGCGAGAAGGCGATCACCTCACGCTGGCTCGACCCGAGCCACGGTGGCATCAACCTGGGGTTCCCGCAGAACTAGCGAGCGCGTGGGCCGCGCACGCGTGAGCTTTGCGCGGCCCGCGCGAGCATCCGTCGGCCCGCCCGCGCCCTAGAGCGGGTTCGTCGGGTACGGGGTCATGATCTCCACGATGACACCTGCGGCGTCGACGATGATGCCAATCGTGTCGGTCGAGTCTTCGGGATCACCGACCACGGTCGGGTCGACAGGGTCGATCATGTAGACCGTGCCGAGCATGTGTCGACGGTTCGCCACGGGCGAGAGAGCAAGAACCTCTGCCTGGGTTCCCCCCACCTGAAGGCCCTGAGGGGTCTGAATGTCGACCCCCGTGTCATCGGTGCTCGGGTCGATTCGCACGATCGACGGAGCGTGAAACTCGTTGCGCGGTTTTTCGAGATTGATGGCGGTGTAGTAGGTCAGTCCGCCCTCGAACGTGTAGGTCTCGTAGTCGGCGGTGTGCGCGCCTTCGCCCGGAATAAGCCCGGTTGACACGGGTGCGCCAAAGGCCAGTTCGAGCACCTCAAGCGCGCGCGTCGCTTCGTCGGCCCAGGCAAAAGCTCCGATTTCGGTGCCCTCCGAGTCGAACAGCTGCACGCCGACGTTGAGCACGACGAGCTCGGCGGGCACCGCCTCGGGCTCGGGCGTCGGCGTGGGGGAGGGGGTGCTTGAGCTGCTCGCCGCCCCGGCGGTGGGTGTCGCCACGGGCGACGGGCTCGAGCACGCAGTGAGTGCGAGGGTGGCGAGGAGCGCGATCGGCAGAATGCGGCTGAGCATGACTCCACTCTGCTCCGTGAGCACACTGGCGGCAATGGGGGTTCTCCCCTATGGCCTCGCGCGGCATTAGGTATGATCTAAGCCATGACCGCCGTTGTTCACGCTCCGCTTGTCATGCACGACGCCATCGACGAGAGCTTTGTGGCGCAGTACGCGCGCGACGGATTCGCGGTGCTGCGCGGCGCCCTCACCCCGGCCGAAGTGGCTGAGGTCAACTCCGAGGCCCTGCGCATTTGCCGGGCAGGCCTGAACCCTGACGATCCGGTGGTGGATGCCCACCCCGGGCAGAGCGACGCCGACGTGTTGCGGCAGTACTTGTGCATCCACCACCCGCACAAAATCAGCGAGGTCGCCCGGCAGATCATGCGGCACCCTCGGATCGTCGACGGCCTCACGCGCGTGATCGGCCCGAACGTCAAGGCCATGCAGTCGATGCTGTTCATCAAGTCAGAGGGCAAGCCGGGCCAGGCCTGGCACCAAGACGAGCACTTCATTCCGACGCGCGACCGCTCGCTGTGTGGCGTGTGGATCGCGCTCGACGACGCGACGACCGAGAACGGCTGTCTGTGGGTGCTGCCCGGCTCGCACGCGCGGGGCGTGCTCTACCCCGACCGCGAGCAGACCGACGAGCGCTTCGACTGCACCGACGAGGCCTACGGGTATCCGTACACCGACGACGACGCGATCGCCGTTGAGGTGCCCGCCGGAGCGGCCCTCTTCTTTAATGGCTACCTATTGCACCGCTCG
The DNA here is from genome assembly GCA_039796515.1 of Actinomycetota bacterium. Lineage (GTDB taxonomy): Bacteria > Actinomycetota > Actinomycetes > Actinomycetales > Microbacteriaceae > Microcella. The sequence goes on along the minus strand of JBDKJR010000201.1, from coordinate 3,195 downwards.
CTCGAAAACAGCGGCAAGCACGGCTATCGCCGGGCACTCGTCAACCACTACATGAGCGCCGAGTCGCTGCTGCCGTGGCAGAACAGTGAGGGGCGGTATTTCGCCGAGTACGACTTTCGCGACATCGTCATGGTGGCGGGGGAGGACCCGTATGCCTACAAGGGCCTGCGCGACCTGAGCGTTCCGGGTTCGCGCGCCGATAAATCGGGCGGATGCGACCGCTAAACACCGAGGCCTTGGTGCACGATTGCTTGCCCGTGTGATCGCTAGGCTCCTGTCCCATGAAAAACCTGCAGGTGCCGGATCTGCATGCGTTGCTTGACGCCGCCGCACAGCTCGCTCTCATCACGACTCCTGCCGACCTGCGCGAAGAGTCGGTCGAGATTCTCTTTCGCCTCGTGCCCGCTACCCGAGCGGGATGGGTGAGCATCGATCTCACGACGGGTGCCATGAGTGGCAACCATTTGCCCGAGCCGATTCCCTTTGTGCTCCCGCTAATGCCCCGTGTGTTGAGCGAAGTGCCCATGGTCGCCGAACTGCTCGACGCCCCGGTGCCGGGATCGCTGCGCATTAGCGACACCTTGACTCCTGAAGAGTGGCACGCCCGGCCGCTCTACGCCCAGGTCTATCGCCCCATGGGCGGTGAGTATCAGATTGGCTCGCTGCTCGAGGTCGACGAGGGGCTCGTCGAGACCTTGGCGGTTTTTCGTGCTGACAGCGACTTCACCGACCGTGAGCTCGAGCTCGTCGAAGAGTTCGCGCGACACGTGCGCGCGACGCTTTCCCGACTGCGGGCTGCCGCGGCACGGGATGCTCGGGGTCTGCTGACCTCGCGCCAGCGGCAAGTCTTGGCCGCCCTTGAGTCAGGGGCCACGGTTCGCCAGGCAGCCCGCAACCTCGGCATCAGCGAGAAGACCCTGGAGAACCACTTGCAGGCCATCTATCGCCGCCTCGGGGTCTCGAGTCGCACCGCGGCACTTCATCGTCTTGGTGGCTAAGCGCTTCCGCTGACGACGCGGGTCATGGCTCCCGCTGACATCGCGGGTCATGGGGGATTTACCCCATCGAAGCACTGAGGTGGCCTTGCCTAGTCTTCGATCATGACCCTTCGTGTGCCCACTCTCGCTGCTCCCGTCGTTCTCCTTCTTGTCGCTGGCCTGCTGGCCGGTTGCGCGGCACCGGCCTCTGACGGCACGACTGATGAGGGCGCGACTCCCGACACGAGTTCAGAGTCGAGCGCTCCAGACGACAGCGGCTCGGGGCTTGATTTGCCCGCCCAGACGGTCGGTTCTGACACCGACTGTTCGTTCATTGGCGACGACGAGATCGCGTCCATCTGGGGCTTTGAGGTCGTCGACCTCGATGTCTCGATGGTCATTGAGACCGGCGGAGTCGGCGGCATTCTCTACGGCTGCGACTGGAACCAGAGCGACGACGGAACCGGACTCACCATTGGCATTGAGGTCAGTGAATTCGTGTCTGCCGATGGCCCGGTGCAAGCCTTCGCCGAAGCACTGAGCGGCGCAGAGTTCGATGGCGAGGGCGGCATCGATCTTGAGCCGCTCACTGGTGTTGGCGATGAGGCCGCGGTGCTGGTGAACCTCAACCAGGTCGGAACGCTGTTCTACAACGAGACCCTGTCGGTGCGCTCAGGCTCTGTGCTCGTCGAGATTACCGTCACCGACATCACCAACGGAATGGCCCCTGGCCAGTACCGCGATCAGCTCGTCGACACCTTTGAGGCGGTTATTGCCGGCTAAGCCGTAGCGGGCGCCGCCGCGCCCGTGCGCCCGACGCTCGTGCCACACACGCGCGCGAGCTCGGCTACGTCGGTGACGTCGTGCCGCTTGGCCGCGTGCACGATGATCGCGGCACACGCCTCGGCGTCGGCGAGAGCATCGTGGTGCGCGAAATCCTCGAAGCCCGCAGCCATTGCGGCAACGGGCAACCGGTAGGAGTCGAGGTGGTAGGTCTTGCGGGCAACCCGCAAGCTGCACACGTACGACAAACTCGGCACCTCGAGCGCGCTCGCTTGCTGTGCCGCGGTCAACACGCCCATGTCGAACCCTGCGTTGTGGGCCGCGAGGGTGTCGCCGTCGACGAACGCGAGAAGGGCGTCCACCTGATCGGCCCACAGGGGCGCGTCGATGATGTCATCGGCGGTGATGCCGTGGATGCGCGTGTTCCACTCGAGCATGTCGTCGAACCCGAACGGCGGGCGGATGAGCCAGCCCACCCGATCGACGACTTTGCCGTCGCGCACCTTAACGAGCCCCACCGAGCACGCCGAGGCCGCATGGTTGTTGGCGGTCTCAAAGTCGATGGCGGTGAAGTTCAGGGGCACGCTCTGATCGTGCCACGGGCCGCCGACTGTGACGGGATCATGACCCGGCGCGCCCACGGTGCGATGTCGAATCAGACGGGCGGGCGCAGGCCCAGTGCTACACGCCCCAGTTGGTCGCGGGCGCGACGACGCGGTTGACGGCGGTCGCGTCGGCGTACAGAACGACGGATGCGATGAGTGGCGACGTCGGGTCACCGCCCGGCCCGAGATCGGCAGTCGATCCGACGGTCTCCGGGTCGATACGGAACCATGGTCCGCCACTGTACTGATCGCCCGCTGTCGCCGGATCGAGCTCAGAGATCGGTGTCCCGACCTGGAACCCTGCCGCCGTGCGAATCGCGACGCCATTCACGCTGGCCGCCGTCACGTCGAGGCGAGTGATGTCGGCGACGAGCGGGTCCCACTCGCCGTTGGCGAGAAACAACGAGAGACCGTTCCAATCGTGAATCTGGCCTGCTCGTGTTTCCTGGCCGGCAGGCCGCGCGGTGACCGTCGGAGCTGCGCCGAGAGCTTCGGCCAAGGTCTCGACAAGAAGCTCGCGTTCTGTGAACAGGTTGGCCGATTCGAGCAGGCTGCCGTCGAGCGCCACGACCTCGATGCGGTTGGCGCGCACAACGATCTCTGCGACGACCTCGCTCGCATCGGGTGTGGGCGTTGCCTCTATCGTCGGTGAGGCCGTCGGGCGCGCTGACTCGGTCGACTCGGTTTCTGGCGCAGCGGCCCCCGCGCATGAGGTCAGCACAGCACTGAGGGTGACGGCGGTGAAAACCGCAAGCAGTCGGCGCATGCAGCAAAGTATGACAGTTGCCCACTTCTGACAGGCGGGGGATGCGGCGCTAGGTGCTCGAGGC
>JBDKJR010000200.1:0-2713 GCA_039796515.1 Actinomycetota bacterium | reverse complement strand
CAGTTCGACCCTGTGCCTGCAGCCATTCGGTCAGCGCACCCATTTGGGTGCTCTTGCCCGAGCCATCACCACCCTCGAGGGTGATGAAGATTCCGGTCATGACGCCTTCTTGGGCGCCGCTGCCTTCTTGGCTGCGGGCTTCTTGGCCGCGGGCTTTGCCCCGGCGCTCGCCGCCCGCTTGACGGGCTTCTTCGCGGGGCCCTTGGCGCGCTTATCGGCGATCAATTGCACAGCGCGATCAAAGTCGATTTCCATCGGGTCTTCGCCGCGCGGCACCGTCGCGTTCGTCTCGCCGTCGGTCACGTAGGGGCCGAAGCGGCCGTCTTTGAGCTTGATCGGCTTGCCGCTCACGGGGTCGGCGTCAAACTCTTTGAGCGCGCTCGAGGCCCTGCGGGCTCCGTACTTCGGCTCGGCGAACTTCGCGAGGGCGCCCGCGAGGTCGATCTCGAAAATCTGCGCCTCGGCATCGAGCGAGCGCGTGTCGGTGCCCTTCTTCAAGTAGGGCCCGTAGCGCCCGTTCTGGGCCGTGATCGGCTCGCCACTCTCGGGGTCGTCGCCCACGACGCGCGGCAGGTTGAGCAGCTTGAGCGCGGTCTCGAAGTCGACCGTGTTCGGGTCCATGTCTTTGAAGAGGGATGCCGTGCGCGGCTTCTCCGCCGGTGCTTTCTTCTTGGCGGCCGCACGCTTCTTCGGCGGCTCGATGACCTCGCCCGTGGCGGGGTCGACGAGCGGCGGCTCCTCGGCGGGAGCCTCGTCGGGTTCCGGGTCCAGTTCGGTCACGTAGGGGCCAAAACGGCCGTCTTTCGCCACGACCTGTTTGCCGTTCTCGGGGTTGATACCGAGCACGCGGTCGCCCACGACGGGAGCATCCACAAGCTCTTGCGCCTTCGTCGGCGTGAGCTCATCGGGCGCGAGGTCTTGCGGAAGGTTCACGCGACGCGGCGTCGCGGCCGTTCCGTCGGCGTTCGCTTCGGCGGCCGGGTCGGTGACTTCGAGGTAGGGGCCGTACTTGCCGATGCGCAGCGTGATGGTGTCGGTCAGAGGCATCGAGTTGAGCGTCTTCGCGTCGATGTCACCCAGGTTGTCGATCACGGGGCGCAAGCCCGGCTGGTGGTCGTCACCGAAGTAGAAGCCCTGCAGCCACTCGGTGCGATCGGCCTCGCCATTGGCAATGCGGTCGAGGTCGGCCTCCATTTCGGCCGTGAAGTCGTATTCGACGAGGTCGCTGAAGTTTTCTTCGAGGAGGCGCACGACCGAGAACGCGATCCAGTTCGGCACGAGGGCCGAGCCTCGCGGCGTGACATAGCCGCGGTCGACGATCGTCGAGATGATCGCGGCATAGGTGCTCGGGCGGCCAATGCCGCGCTCTTCGAGAGCTTTGACGAGGCTCGCCTCGGTGTAGCGCGCGGGCGGGCTCGTCTCGTGTCCCTTGGCCTCGACGTCGACGACGCTCAACAACTGACCCACGGTCAGCGGGGGCAGTTTCGCCTCGGCGGGCTCGGCCTTGTCATCGGCATCCGTCGATTCGTCGTTGCCTTCTTCATAGGCGGCGAGGAAGCCGCGGAACGTGATGACCGTTCCACTCGCGGCAAATTCCGCGATCGCCCCGGCGGGGGTCGCGGATGCTGCGGTCGGCCCCGCCTGAATGCTCACCGATGCCGTCTGCCCCCGCGCATCCGCCATCTGACTCGCCACGGTGCGCTTCCAGATGAGGTCGTAGAGCTTCCAGTCGTTGCCGCGCAGCACGCCCTCGAGTTCGCTCGGGGTGCGGAACACGTCACCCGCCGGGCGCACCGCTTCGTGGGCTTCTTGCGCGTTCTTCGACTTGCTTGCGTAAACGCGCGGTTGATCGGGAATGCTGTCGGCGCCGTACAGCGCCGCCGCTTGCGATCGTGCCGCGTCGACCGCTTGCTGCGAGAGCGTGGTCGAGTCGGTGCGCATGTAGGTGATGTAGCCGTTCTCATAGAGCGACTGAGCCACCGACATGGTCTGGCGAGCGGTGAAGCGCAGCTTTCGGCCGGCCTCTTGCTGCAGCGTCGACGTCGTGAACGGCGCGGCGGGGCGGCGCGTGTAGGGCTTCGATTCGACGCCCGTGACGGTGACGGCAATGGCCGGGTCGCGCAGGGCCTCGGCGAGCGAGGTCGTCAGGCTCTCGTCGAGAGCAACGGTGTCAGCACCCTTGAGCACACCGCGATCGGTGAAGTCGCGGCCCGTGGCCACCTTCTTGCCCTCGAGGCGCGCGAGGCGCGCGGTAAAGGGAGTGTCGCCGCCCGCGGGAGTGAGCGTCGTGTCGAGGTCCCAGTAGCTCGCGCTCACGAAGGCGAGGCGCTCGCGCTCACGATCCACGACGAGGCGCGTTGCTGCCGACTGCACTCGGCCGGCACTGAGGCCGGGGCCGACCTTGCGCCACAGCACGGGGCTGACCTCGTAGCCGTAGAGACGGTCAAGGATGCGGCGCGTCTCTTGCGCGTCAACCAGCGCCGTGTCGAGCTCACGCGTGTTGTCGACGGCCCGCTGAATGGCTTCGGCCGTGATCTCGTGAAAGACCATGCGCTTGACGGGCACCTTGGGCTTGAGCACTTCGAGCAGGTGCCACGCGATGGCTTCGCCCTCGCGGTCTTCATCGGTGGCGAGCCAGAGCTCGTCGGCGTCTTTCAGTGCGCGCTTGAGGTCGGCGACCGTTTTCTTCTTGGAGTCAGAGACCACGTAGTAG
>JBDKJR010000199.1:0-5535 GCA_039796515.1 Actinomycetota bacterium | reverse complement strand
GGGCCCGCTCTGTTCAGGCGCTGTGCCCAACTCCTCGGCTTCCGGGGCCGTCAGACGTGACGGTTCCGGAACCCGCAGGCGCGGAAGCGTGTACCCGACCATGGGGCCGATGAGCAGGGCGAACGCGATCGTGCCGAAGCCGACGGTGCCGCCGAGCAACCAGCCGATCGTCAGCACGGTGACTTCGACGACCGTGCGCACCTTCCAGATCTTCCAGCCGAAGCGCGCGTGGGCGCCCGTCATGAGCCCATCGCGCGGGCCCGGCCCGAAGCGCGCGCCGATGTAGAGGCCCGTCGCCACGGCGAGCAGGGCGAGACCCGCGGCGAACATGAGCCACTGCGCCCACAGCTGATCGGGCGTTGTCACGACGAGCATCGCGAGGTCGAGCACGGGCCCGATGAGCAACACGTTGAGCACGGTGCCGATGCCGGGCTTTTGCCGAATGGGAATCCAGAGCAGCAGCACGCCGGCCCCGATGAGCACGACGATGAGCCCGATCGAGAGCCCCGTCTGCACGTCGAGTCCCTGGGCGAAAACCGTCCAGGGGTCGAGACCCACGTCGGCCTGAATGAGCAAAGCCACCGCGATGCCGTAGAAGAAGAGGCCGAACAGCAGCTGGCCCCAGCGGCGAATCGTGATGCGGGTCGGTGACATGGCTCCATCATCCCGAGCGAATTGGACTGGGAACAAGAGGCCAATCTTGCTACCGTGGCCGCATGGTCAGCCTGTCTGCGCGATTGTTGGCACTCCAATTGGGTGACTGGCGCCCGGGCGGCAGCACGCCCCTCTATGAGGCGCTCGCCGACCGCATCCGGCTGCTCGTGCTCGACGGGCGCATCTCGCTCGGCACGCGACTGCCCGCCGAGCGCTTGCTCGCCGAACACGAGTCGCTCAGCCGCACGACCGTCGCCAGTGCCTACGCGCGCTTGCGTGAGCTCGGCTTCGCGCAGAGCGTGCGCGGCTCGGGAACCGTGGCGCAGTTGCCGCGCGGCTTCGCCGACGGTGTTCCTTCGATTGGGGAGTCGGCCGGCCCCGGCATGCTCGACCTCTCGAAAGCGACCCTGCCGGCTATCCCTATCGTTGCCGAAGCGGCGCGCGAGGCCGCCGAACTCTTGCCCGCCCACTTGCACGAGAGTGGCTTCGACCCCGTGGGCCTGGTCGCCGTGCGCCAGGCCATCGCCGACCGCTACACCGCGCGCGGCCTGCCGACCGAGCCCGACGAAATCATGATCACGCTCGGCGCCCAGCACGCCATCGCTCTCGTTGCCCGCACGATTCTGTCGCGCGGCGATCGCGCCCTCGTCGAAGCGCCCAGCTACCCGCACGCCGTCGAAGCGCTGCAGCTCGCGGGCGCGCGCCTCGTCACGGTGCCCGTCACGACCGACGAGGGCTGGAGCGACGACGCCCTCGAGCAGGTCATCCCCCGCACGGCCCCCGCGCTCGCCTACCTCATGCCCGACTTTCACAACCCCACCGGGCGCACGATGCCCAACGACCAGCGCGCCCGACTGCATCGCCTCGCGGCCGCGCACGGCACCGTGTTGCTCATCGACGAAACCATGAGCGAGCTCGGCTTCGACCGCGACACCCAACTCCCGCCTTTCGCCGTCGGCGCGCTCGAGCGCGGAGCGAGCGTCGTGACCGTCGGGGGAGTCGGCAAGAGCATTTGGGGCGGCGTGCGCCTCGGCTGGATTCGCGCCGACCGCGACCTCATCACACGCCTCTCGCTCGCACGACTAGCGGGCGACCTCGGGTCACCCGTGCTCGAGCAACTCGTGCTGCTGCGTTTGCTCGCCAGTTATGACCGGGTTCTGGATGCCCGCCGCGAGCACCTCCGCACCGGCCACGCCCTCATGACCGCCGAGCTGCAGCAGCGCTTCCCCAGCTGGTCGGTGCCTCACGTCGATGGCGGCCTCAGCCTGTGGGTGAACCTCGGGGTGCCCGTCAGTTCGCACCTCGCGCTCGCCGCGCGCGCCGAGGGATTGCTCGTCGGCGCCGGCCCGCGCTTCGGCCTCGACGGCGCCTTCGAGCGTTTTCTGCGCCTGCCGTTCTGCCACCCGGCCGAGGTGACGCTCCCGGCTCTCGACTTGTTGCAGCGCGCGTGGGAGCGCGTGGGCAGCCGCGAGCCGATCGCGAGCTCAGACGAGGTGCTTGCCGCGGTCGTGTAGCGTGAGCGAGCATCCTGACCGATCGGTCTAATTCCGGGTGCGCCATCACCCCTTGCTGTGTAAACACTCAGCGAACGCTGGGATGCTGGCCCGCGCATCGTCGCGCATCGACCCTGCCTTCACAGCCACCTCGGGCGACTCTGCCCGCCGTATGACCGGAGTTACCGTGCACCTTCTGTCGGTGTTCAGCTTGCGCAACCGCGCTCTTATCGCTCTCGTCACGATTGTCGTGGGTCTGTTTGGTGGCATCGCGCTGACGACGCTCAAGCAAGAGCTGATTCCCTCGATCACGGCATCGCGCATCGTGATCGTGACACAGTACCCGGGCGCCGCCCCCGAGATCGTCGAACAAGATGTCTCGACGCCCATCGAGACGGCGATTCAGGGCGTGAGCGGCCTCGATACGTCGAGTGCAACGTCGAGCACGGGCTTCTCGGTCGTCTCGGCGAGCTTCGACTTCGGTACCGACATCGTGCGGGCCGAACAGCGCGTGCAGCTCGCGGTCAACCGCGCGCAACTGCCCGACGACGTTGAGCCGCAGGTTGTCGTCGGCTCGATCGATGACCTTCCGGTCTTGCAGATCGCCGTCACAAGTGACCTCACGGCCGCCGAACTCGACACGGCGCTGCAGAACCAGGCCGTGCCCGACCTCAACGACCTCATCGGCGTGCGCGAGGTCTCGGTGCAGGGTGCCGTCGGCCAGCGCGTGACGATCACGCCGGATGCTGACGAACTGTTCCGCCTCGGCCTCAGCAATGCCGACATCACCGATGCGCTCGACGCCTATGGTGTGCTGTTGCCCGCCGGTTCGATCACCGAAGACGGGCGCACGCTCGTCGTGCTCTCGGGTGTGCGCATCCAGTCGATTGACGAACTCGCGGCTCTGCCGCTCATCGGAGCCGAGAGCTCTGACCTCACGACGCTCGGCGATGTCGCCGAGGTCGCTGTGGTCGACGACCCCATCACGAGCTACAGCCGCGTCAACGGAGAATCCGCGCTGACGCTCGGCGTCACGAAGACCCCCGCGGGCAACACCGTCGAGGTGTCGCGTGCGGTGCAAGACGCCCTGCCGGCCATCGCCGCGGCGATCGGCTCGAACACCGAGTTCACGATCGTCTTCGACCAGGCGCCGTTCATCGAGAAGTCGATCGAATCGCTCGCGGTCGAGGGTGTACTCGGTCTCGCCTTCGCGGTCATCGTGATTCTCGTCTTCTTGCTGTCGATTCGCTCGACGCTCGTGACGGCCATCTCGATTCCGACCTCGGTGCTGCTCACCTTCATCGGCATGCAGGTCTCGGGCTACTCGCTCAACATCATCACCCTCGGTGCCCTCACAATCTCGATCGGCCGCGTGGTCGACGACTCGATCGTTGTGGTCGAGAACATCAAGCGACACTTGGGTCTGGGCGAAGACAAGAAGACCGCGATTCTCACGGGCGTGAAAGAGGTGGCGACGGCCATCACCGCCTCGACGGTCACGACCATCGCCGTCTTCTTGCCGCTCGCTCTCGTCGGCGGCGTCACGGGCGAACTCTTCCGGCCCTTCGCGCTCACGACGACGATCGCGCTCGCCGCATCGCTCTTCGTCTCGCTCACGATCGTGCCCGTGCTCGCCTACTGGTTCTTGCGCGCGCCTAAGTCGGTCACCGCGGCAGCCGCTGCCAACGAGTCGGTTGCGACCGGTCCGATCTCGCTCGACGAAGAGTCGGCCCGCCCGACGCTGCTGCAGCGCAGCTACCTGCCGATCATCCACTGGACTCTGAAGTTCCCGGCCATCACGCTCATCATGGCCGTGCTCGTTCTCGTCGGAACCGGATTCCTCGCGCGCGGCCTGCCGACGACCTTCATCGGCAACTCGGGCCAGAACACCCTCACGGTCACGCAGTCGCTCGAGAACGGCGCGAGCCTGGAGGCTCTCGACGAGGCGGCGACCGAGGTCGAGAACGTCTTGCTCGACATCGACGGCATCGAGACCGTGCAGGCCTCGATCGGCTCGGGCCAGGGATCACTGCGCGCCATCTTCGGCGGCCGCAGCGATGTGAACTTCTCGATCACGACCGACGCGTCGTTCGACCAGACCGAGCTTCAGGCCACGGTTCGGGATGCCCTCGCCGAGATCACCGACGCCGGCGAGATCAGCCTGCAGGCTGCCGGGGGCGGTGGCGGCTTCGGTTCGGCCAGCATCGAGGTCAACATCACGGCCGCCAACAGCGCCGACCTCGAGGCCGCGACAGAAGACGTGCTCGCTGCCGTTCGTGAGTTGGACGTCACGGCCGAAGCCACGAGCAACCTCTCCGAAACCCAGCCCTACCTCGCCATTCAGGTTGACCGCGTGCGCGCGGCCGAACTGGGGCTGAGCGAGGTTGCGGTGGGCGGCATCGTCACGGCGGCCATGTTCCCGGCCTCGGTCGGGTCGGTCGTCATCGACGAGACCAACCTGTCGATCTACATTCCCAACGCGAGCGCGCCGACCACGGTGCAAGAGTTGCGTGACTTCAGCATCCCGACCGCCATGGGCCCGAAGCCGCTCTCAGAGCTGGCGACGGTCGAACAGCAAGACGGCCCCGCGAGCATCACGACCATTCGGGGCACGCGCAGCGCGACCGTGACGGTCACGCCCTCGACCGACAACACGGGCCAGGCCTCGGCGGTTGTGAGCGCGGCGATCACCGAGCTCGAGCTGCCCGACAGCGCCTCGGCGAGCCTCGGCGGTGTGACCTCGCAGCAGGGTGAAGCGTTCAGCCAGTTGTTCTTGGCGCTGCTCGCAGCCATCCTCATCGTCTACGTCGTCATGGTGGCGACGTTCAAGAGCCTGCGCCAACCGCTGCTCTTGCTGGTCTCGGTGCCGTTCGCGGCTACGGGTGCTATCGCGCTGCAGCTGATCTCGGGCATTCCGCTCGGGGTGCCCTCGCTCATCGGTGTGCTCATGCTTGTCGGCATCGTCGTGACCAACGCGATTGTGCTCATCGACCTCGTCAACCAATACCGCGAACGCGGCATGCGGGCACGCGAGGCGATCATCGAGGGCTCGTCGCGTCGTCTGCGGCCGATTCTCATGACGGCAGCGGCCACGATCTTCGCCCTGCTGCCGCTGGGCTTGGGCATCACGGGCAGCGGCGGGTTCATCTCGCAGCCGCTCGCGATCATCGTCATCGGCGGTCTCATCTCGTCGACGCTGCTCACGCTCATCGTGCTTCCGGCGCTCTACTACGTCGTCGAGGGCGCGAAAGAGCGTCGCGAAGATGCGGGGGTTGAGGTGCGGCTCGTCTGGTGGCAGCGCACGCTGATCATCGTCTTGGGCTTCGTGGGTTCGTCGATTCTTCTCACCGGTGCATTTGCTGCATCGACGGCCACACAAGAGAACCCG
>JBDKJR010000198.1:0-17544 GCA_039796515.1 Actinomycetota bacterium | reverse complement strand
TCGAGGGTGCGGACGTCGCGCACCCCGTGAGAGCCACCGCGGTGGCGGCGGTCATGACGATGGCGGCGACGGGCTTCGTGCGTGCAGTCATGACGACAGAGTAGGTCTTATCGAGAATGATTGTCAAAAGCATTCTCAATAAGGGTCGGGTGATTGATCAGGATGCCCCGCTACCGTTCCCCCATGTCGAACCGCCGCGCCATGCTCACGATGACCGGGTTTCACCGCGCCGTGTTGCGGCTGAGTGGCGGGCGCCTCGGGCGCACGCTGGGCAGCATGCCCGTGATTGACCTCACCACGGTCGGACGCACTAGCGGGCTGCCCCGCACGACGATCCTCACGGTTCCGGTGCGCGAACCGCTGCCGAATGGCGACGAGCGACTCGTCGTCATCGCGAGCAGGGGTGGTGACGACCTGCAGCCCGCGTGGTACCTCAACCTCGTGGCCGAGCCGCTCGTTCAGGTGGCGCGCGTGGGCGAGCATCCGCAGCCCTATCGGGCTCGCACGGCCGATGCCACCGAGCGCGCGCGATTGTGGCCGCTCGCCGTGCGCTCGTACCGCGGCTACGCCGCCTACCAGCGGAAAACCTCGCGCGAGATTCCCGTGGTGATTCTTGAGCCGGCCGACTCTCAGTCGGCCGAGAGCGATCCGACCGCGAGCTCGGCGGCCGACAACACCTAGTCGAGCAGCAGCGCGGGCTCTTCGATCACGCTCGCGACATCGGCGAGGAACCGGCTCGCGACATCGCCGTCGACAACGCGGTGATCGAACGAGCCACCGATTGTCGTCACGAAGCGCGGGCGCACCTCGCCGTCGACGACCCACGGTTTTTGCTTGATCGTTCCGAGGGCGACGATGGCGACTTCGCCGGGGTTCAAGATCGGCGTTCCGGTATCCATGCCGAAGACGCCGATGTTCGTGATCGTGATCGTGCCGTCGGCCATGTCGGAGGGCTGCAGCTTGCCGTCGCGCGCCGTATTCGTCATGAGCTCAATGGCCTGGGCCAACTCGCGCAGGCTCAGATCTTGCGCGTTCTTGATGTTTGGCACGACGAGCCCGCGAGGCGTCGCGGCGGCAAAGCCGAAGTTGACGAAGTGGTGCACGATGATTTCGGCGTCGGTCCACGTGGAGTTGACGGTGGGGTTGCGGCGCACGGCCCAGATCATGGCCTTCGCCATGATGAGCAGGGGCGAGACCTTGATGCCCGCGAAGTCGGGGCTCGCCTTCAGGCGCTTGACGAACTCCATCGTGCGCGTCGCGTCGACGTCAACGAACACGCTCACGTGCGGCGCGCTGAACGCGCTCTTGACCATGCCGGCCGCGATGGCCTTGCGCACACCCTTGACGGGGATGCGGTCTTCGCGCTCGTTGGGCCAGGCGGGCGTCTGAATGTTGCGGAACACGCTTGCCTGCTGCGCGTGCCGAATCACATCGTCACGCGTGATCTCGCCGGCGAGACCGGTCGCCGTGACCGCCGTGAGGTCGACATCGAGGTCTTTCGCGAGCTTGCGGATCGGGGGCTTCGCGATGACGGGGCCCGAGTCGGCCGCAGGTACCGAGGCGAGGCGGGGAGCTGCGGCGGCCGCGGGGGCAGCAGCAGCGGGGACCTCTGCGGTGCGTCCTCGGGTGCGACGCGAGGCGACGTGACCCTTGGCGCCGTAGCCCACGAGCACCGCGCCAGGCTTGTCGGCCTCGGCCTCGCTCACGATGGTGGATGCCGTATCGGCGACCCCCGCATCCGTCGCCCCGGGCGCGCTCGCGCCGCCCTCGCCCCGCACCGTGATGATCGGGGTGCCGACCTCGACGGTCTGCCCCTCATCGACGAGCAAGGCGTCGACGGTGCCGGCGAACGGAGAGGGCAGCTCAACGAGCGACTTCGCCGTCTCGATCTCGACGAGCACCTGGTTGATGGTCACGGTGTCGCCCGGCTTGACGCGCCACGACACGATCTCGGCCTCGGTCAGACCTTCGCCGACGTCGGGGAGCGGGAACTCGGAGATGCTCACGATTCCTCCAGTGCGATCAGTAGGCCAGCGCGCGGTCAACCGCGTGCAGAATGCGGTCAACGTCGGGCAAGTACGCGCCCTCGAGCTTGGCCGGGGGGAAGGGGGTGTCGTAGCCGCTCACGCGCAGCACGGGGGCTTCGAGCGAGTAGAAGGCCTTTTCGGTGACGGTCGCGGCAATCTCCGAGCCAATGCTCACCGAGCCGGGCGCCTCTTGCGCGACGACGAGCCGACCGGTGCGGCGCACGGAATCGAGCAGCGGCGCGTAGTCGATGGGCGAGAGCGACCGGAGGTCGACGACCTCGATGCTCGTGCCCTCGTCGGCGGCAACGGCCGCGGCGTCGAGCAGCATGCTCACCATCGCGCCGTGACCGACCACGGTGACATCGGTGCCGGCCCGCACGATGCGCGAGGCATGCAAGTCGATGCCCGCCGAGTCGCGGTCAACCTCGCCCTTGGGCCAGTACCGGCTCTTGGGTTCGAAGAACATCACCGGGTCGGTGCTCGCAATGGCCTGCTGAATCATCCAATAGGCGTCGTGCGGCGTCGCGGGGCTCACGAGCCGCAGGCCCGCCGTGTGGGCGAAGTAGGCCTCGGGGCTCTCTTGGTGGTGCTCGACGGCGCCGATGTGCCCGCCGTAGGGCACGCGCACCACGACGGGCAGCTGCAGCGAACCCTCGTGCCGAGCGGTGAGCTTGGCGAGCTGCGTCGTGATCTGGTCAAAGGCCGGAAAAATGAAGCCGTCGAACTGAATCTCGACCACGGGCCGGTAGCCGCGCATCGCGAGCCCGATTGCGGTGCCGACGATGCCCGACTCCGCCAGCGGGGTGTCGAGAACGCGGTGAGCGCCGAACTGCTGCTGCAGGCCTTCCGTCACGCGGAAGACACCACCGAGCGGGCCGATGTCTTCGCCCATGAGAACGACCTTGTCGTCGGCCTCCATGGCAGCGGCCAGACCCAGCGTCAGGGCTTTGGCCATCGTGAGTGTTTCGGTGGCCATTACGCACCACCCTCAAACGACGCCTCGTAGTCAGCGAGGGCTTGGCGCTGAGCATCCATGACCGGATGCGGTTCGCTGTAGACATGCGCGAACATCGACTCGGCGGGCGGCGGCCCCAGAGCAAGGGTGCGCGCTCGCGCGTCTGAGGCAAACTGCTCGGCCTCATCGGCCACCTCGGTGAAGAAGGCGTCGCTCTCGCCGAGGCCGCGCAAGTAGGTCTCGAAGCGCGAGATCGGGTCGCGCTCTTGCCAGTAGTGCAGCTCGTCGTCGTCGCGGTACTTCGTCGGGTCGTCGCTCGTCGTGTGCGCGCCCATGCGGTAGGTCAGCGCCTCGATGAACTGAGGGCCACCCCCCGCTCGCGCCGCGTCGAGGCTCGCGGCCGTCGCCGCGTAGCTCATGAGAACGTCGTTGCCGTCGATCTGCACGCTCGGAATGCCGAAGCCCCGCGGGCGGTGGAAGAGCGGCGTGCGCGACTGCACCCGCACGGGCACCGAAATGGCCCAGTGGTTGTTCTGCAAGAAGAACACCTGGGGGGTCTGGTAGCTCTGCGAGAACACAAAGGCTTCGTTGACGTCGCCCTGGCTCGTGGCGCCGTCGCCGAAGTAGACGAGAACGGCGGTGTCTTTGTCGGGGTCACCCGTGCCCACAAGCCCGTCGAATCGCAAGCCCATGGCATAGCCCGTCGCGTGCAGCGTCTGCGAGCCGATCACGAGCGTGTAGATGTGAAAGTTTCCGGTCTCGGCCGGGTTCCAGCCGCCGTGCGTGAGGCCGCGCATCATCTTGATGATCTGCACGACGTCGAGGCCGCGAATGTGGCCGACCGCGTGCTCGCGATACGCCGGAAAGATGTGGTCGTGCGCCTTGGCGGCAAAGCCCGAGCCCACCTGGGCGGCTTCTTGGCCGAGGCTCGGAATCCACAGGGCAAGCTGACCTTGGCGCTGCAGGTTTCCGGCTTCGATGTCAAAGCGACGAATGACGCGCATGGTGCGGTAGAACTCGCGCAACTGCTGCTCGGTGAGGGCATCCACATACGGCAGATACGCCTCGGTCGCGTCGCTGACCACTCGCGTTCCGTCGGGCGCGAGCAACTGCAGCGTCTCCGGGGTGTACGACATGGATTCCACTCTAGGCCCGCACATGCGGCCACTGGTCAGAGGGTGCGCACAACCTCACTCGTGGCGGCCAGCAGAGATTCCACAGATTCGGCCTCTCCAATCGAGACGCGGATGCCCTCGGGAGGAAACACGCGCGCGACAATCCCGGCTGCAGCGAGCAACTCGCCCGCGGTGGCCGTGGCCGGCCCGGTCGGCAGCCACACGAAGTTGCCCTGCGAAACGGGCAGACGCCACCCTTGCGCGCGCAAGGCCTCCTGCACCTCATCGCGGCGCCGAGCGAGGTCGCGCACGCGCTCGAGCAACTCGGGCTCGACCTGCATCGCCGCGAGCACCGCACGTTGCGCGGCCTCGGTCACGCTCAGCGGAATCGCCGTGCTGCGCGCGGCATCGAGCACCTCGACCGGACCGATCGCATAGCCCACGCGCAATCCGGCGAGCCCGTAGGCCTTCGAGAACGTGCGCAGCACCACGAGGTTGGGGTAGCGCCGCACGAGCGTCGCGCCGTCGACGGCGGCCGGGTCGTCAACGAATTCGGCGTAGGCCTCATCGAGAATCACGAGCAGATCGCTCGGAACCGCTGCCATAAAGGCCTCGAAATCGGCGGCCGTCACGACCGTGCCCGTCGGGTTGTTGGGGGTGCACACGATGATCGCGCGCGTGCGGTCGGTGACCGCCGCGGCCATCGCAGGCAGATCGTGTCGCGCGTCATCGGTGAGGGCAACCCGCACGCTCGTCGCCCCCGCCACCGTCACCAATCCCGGGTAGGCCTCAAAGCTGCGCCAGGCAAACACCACCTCGTCGCCGACCGTCGCGGCGGCCGAGATGAATTGCGCGAGCAGGGCGACCGATCCGGCCCCGACGATGATCTCGTCGGAGGTCACGCCGTGCCGCTCGGCCAGGCGCTCGCGCACCGTGAGTGCCGTGGCATCCGGATACCGATTGAGGTCGAGATCGCGAATCGCCGCGAGAACGGCCGGATGCGGGGGGAACGGGTTCTCATTGCTCGAGAGCTTGAAGGCATCGGCCGACGCCGGACGACCCTGCTTATAGGCGGGCAATGACACGATGTCGGGTCGCAAGCGCACGGTAGACGCGCCGGATGCGGGAGTCTCAGTCACCCGGTCAGCCTACGTCGAGCTGCCCCGGCCTCGCCCGACGACGCTGTTCACCCGTTCGTCAATTGCCGCTGCGCCACCGAAGTGGGCATAGTTGACGCATGGGACGCTTTCTGATTCGCCTGATCATCAACACCATCGCGCTGTGGCTCACGACGATTCTCGTCGAGGGCGTCAAGGTCGCGTCGTACGGAGCCGAGGGTGACACCGTCGCGCTCGTGCTGACGTACCTGCTCGTCGGCCTCATCTTCGGTGTGGTCAACGGCGTGATCGGCAACATGATTCGCATCGTGGCGTTCCCGATCTACATCTTGACGCTCGGCCTCATCGCGCTCATCGTCAATGGCCTCCTCCTGTTGCTCGTGGCCTGGATTTCGAGCCTGCTTGGCTTTGGTCTGACCGTCGACGGCTTCTGGTGGGGCGTGCTCGGTGCGGTCGTGCTCGGTCTGCTGAGCTGGCTCATCGGGGTGCTGTTGCGTCCGCTCGTGGGGCGCAAGCGCTCCTAGCGCTGTCGGTCACCGCGGGCGGCGCTCGCGCGCGAACTGACTATTGCGGTGGGGGCGGGATGCGCGTCGCCGTGTAGGCACTCGCGACTCCCGACTGCGGCACGCGCGGCAGCGCCTCGATCGCCGCGCGCAATGCCTCGCTGTCGTGCGCATCGGCCTGCGCGGCGGTGCGCAGGTAACGCGCCAGGTCGTGGGCGGGCACCGGTCCGTCGGGGCGTTCGCCCACCGAAACCGCGTCGCCCCGCACGATGACGGCGTTCGACTCGCGCCGGATGCCGGAGAGCACGGGCACGAGATCGTCACGGTGTTCGATGACGATCGCGGGGTAATCGCCACGAACCGGCATGGCGCCACTCGGTGCCCCCACGGACACGAGCCCCGTCGTGCGGTAGTCGCCCGACTCGGCGAGCGCCGTCGCGATCGCGCCGCCTTGCGAATAGCCCGTGAACACGATCGAGGTGTCTGCGGTCACTCCTTCGGCGGCGAGCGCCGAACGCACCGCTTGCAGCGACGAAGCGTCGGATCGCCCAATGATCGCGATGTTGCTCGCCATGTCCCAGGGTTGCTCGCCGCCCAGCTCCGCGTGTGCGTCGGTGCCGGCGATGTAAACCTCCACGTGCTCAGAGCCATCGGCCAGCACGTAGCGCTCGATCACGATGGGCGTCGCGGCATCGGGAATGCGGCCGACGCGATCGGCGAGCGAGTCGGGCGGTGCGACGAGCCGCGTGTCTCCTCCTCGCCGCAGATCGGTGCCCGCGCGGTCGATGCGCACGGGATCCGTACCGCTCACGCCCGCCACGGCGGCGAGACCCGCCACGACGAGAGCTGATGACTCGATGCCGCTGAGCCCCAGCCCTGATTCGCCGAGCAGGGCCACGACGCCGGGCGGCACGCCCACCGTGCCGAGCGCTGCGTCATCGGCGAGGCTCAGCGCCGAGCGGATGGCGTCGAGCAGGGCGGGCTCGCGCAGCGCGGGAAGAAGACCGGTGAGAGCCTGCGTCATCAGATCGGCCACGGAGTCACGGTCCCGCTCCGGAAGCAGGCGCCACACGGCGACCACCCCGCTCGCGGCGGCCACGAGACCGGGCACGATCAGCAGGCCCAGTCGCGACATCACGAGGCCTGCCGCTGCGGCACACTGCGAGGCCACACTCTCGAGGGCGCGCGCGGTCGAGCGCTCGAGCGCGTCATAGAGCGTCGCCGCCGAACGCAGTGCGCTCGCGAGATCAGCGAATCGCTCCCTCGATCGAACGACCGAGCCCTCAACCTCCCAGAGGTCGGCATCGATCCCCGCGCTGACGCCCGTTCGCAGCGGGGGGATGCGCACCGCGATCTCGTGACAGTGCTCGGCAGCACATTGCAGAGCGCGGCTCACGCGCTCGAGTTCATCGATCGCGACACCCGCGCCGACCCCCACCGCGAGTCCGTCACTCACCCCGGACCCCCGAGTGCGAGGTGACTCGCCGCCGCATCGAGTTGCACGCGCACGCTGTCGAGGCGGGCAACCTCGCGCTCGAGCCGCGCACGTTCGATGCCGAGCGACTCGTGCAGAGCATCCCGCGCCGGGCCCCACCAGCCCTCGAAGGAGCGCGACTCGGGCAACAAGGCGAGCACAGCCACAACGCGCTCACGAAGGTCGCCGACGAGCACGCCCTGTCGCTGCAGGTCGCCCACGGGGTCGGCGCCGGAGCCGGGCGGAAGGCAGGCGGCTGAGCTCACAACCGTGGTGGGGGTGAACACGCGGGGCTCCTCTCTGCGGCGGCACCGCATCCCTCGCCGTCATCGTGGAGCATGGCGGTGTCGCCACCGCGACATCAGCGCCTCGTGGCCGTGGAGCAGCATCACCGCCCGGCTGTGGAGGAGAGGGAACTGGGACACAATGGGGGCATGAGCTTCGACCGGGTCCTCGACGCACCCGGCATGTTTCGCATCTGCTTTGTGTGCACGGGCAACATCTGCCGCTCGCCCATGGCAGAGGCAGTATTTCGTGAGCTCATCAGGGCCCGCGGGTGGGAACACCACGTGAGCGTGCACTCGGCTGGCACGGGCGAATGGCATGTGGGCGAGAGCAGCGACCCTCGCACGGTCGCCTCACTGCGCGCGCGCGGCTATGACGGCGGCGGCCACCGCGCGCGCCAGTTCGACACCGCGTGGTTTGAGAGCCTCGACCTCATCATCGCGTTCGACCGCACCCACGAACGCATTCTGAAGTCGTGGGCCCCGGATGACGATGCTCGGGCCAAGGTGCACTTGCTGCTGAGCTTCGACCCCGAAGCGGGCGGCGTGCTCGATGTGCCTGACCCCTACTACTCTGACGCGGCGATGTTCGACGCCGTGCTCGGCATGATCGAGCGGTCGTGCACGGCGCTCTTTCGCCAACTCGAACCCGGAATCCGACAGGGAGTCGTCTCATGAGTCCGCTCAGCACCCAACCCCTTAGCCCTCTCGACGGGCGCTACCAGGCCCAGGTCGCCGCGCTCGGCGAACACCTGAGTGAGGCCGGGCTCAACCGCGCGCGCATCGAGGTCGAGGTTGAGTGGCTCATTCACCTCACCGATGCCGAACTCTTCGGCTCGCGCCGATTGGCCGACGACGTGAAGGCGCAGCTGCGGGCAATCGTCACCGACTTCGGCGACGATGACATCGCCGACCTGGCGGCCCGCGAAGCGGTCACGCGCCACGACGTGAAGGCCGTTGAATACCTCGTTCGCGACAAGCTCGCAGCGCTGGGCCTCGCCGACCTCGCCGAGCTGACGCACTTCGCCTGCACGAGCGAAGACATCAACAACCTCGCCTACGCCCTCACGATTCGTGCGGCGGTGCACGACGTCTGGATGCCCCGCGCTCGCGCCCTCGTCAGCAGTTTGCGCGGCCTCGCCCACGAGTTGCGCGATCAACCCATGCTCGCCCACACCCACGGACAGCCCGCAACCCCCACCACGATGGGCAAAGAGCTTGCCGTCACCGTGCATCGGCTCGAGCTGCTGTTGGCGTCAGTCGACGATGTCGAATACCGCGGCAAGTTCTCGGGGGCGACCGGCACGTTCTCGGCGCACCTCGCTGCCGAGCCTGACTACGACTGGATCAGCGCATCCCGCGACTTCGTCACGGGGCTCGGCCTGACCTGGAACCCCCTCACAACCCAGATCGAATCGCATGACTGGCAAGCGCAGCTCTACCAGCGCATCAGTCACGTCGGCCGTGTGCTGCACAATCTGTGCACCGACGTGTGGAGCTACATCTCGATGGGCTACTTCCGTCAGATTCCCCAGGCCGGGGCCACGGGCTCGTCGACCATGCCGCACAAGATCAACCCCATTCGCTTCGAGAACGCCGAGGCCAACCTCGAACTCGCGAGCGCGCTACTCGACTCGCTCGCCGCCACGCTCGTGACCTCACGACTGCAGCGTGACCTCACCGACTCGACGACGCAACGCAACGTCGGTGTGGCGTTGGGCCACTCGTTGCTCGCCCTCGACAACATCATCAAGGGCCTCGGCGAGATCGCGATCGATCCGGATGCCCTGGCTCGCGACCTCGACGGCAACTGGGAGGTGCTCGGCGAAGCGATTCAAACCGTCATCCGCGCCGAGATCACGGCCGGCCGCAGTTCGATCTCTGACCCCTACGCGATGCTGAAAGAGCTCACGCGCGGCCACCGCGTGGGGGGCGACGAGTTGCGCGAGTTCGTGAGCGCGCTCGATATCGGAGACCAGGCCAAGGCCCGCCTGCTCGCGCTCACGCCCTTCACGTACACGGGCGCTGCCTCGCAGCTCGTCTCGTTCATTGACCGGCCGTAATGGACGCGCCGTAATGGACACGCCGTGACTGACGCGCCGTAGCGGTCTGCGCCCCTAGTCGTTCTTGGTGTCAGGCGCCCGCTCGCCATCGGCAGGGCGGTTGGGCGTGATCGCGAGCATGAGCATCGCGAGCACGACGAGGTCGAGCACGAACGTGCCCCCGAAGACGATGAGCGAAAACACCAATTCGCGCGTCACCATGAGCGTGATGAGTGCCACAAAGACCGCGACGAGCGCAGCAAGGGCCACGAGCTCGGCGGGGCGCAACCTCATGGGCGTGGGCGGTTCGGTCATGATGCAGAGCTCTCTTTCACGGGGGTCGACCACTTCAGACTGAAGCCGGCGATGAGAAGAAAAATGGCGAGCACGACGGCATAGGCGCCGAAGAAGCCCACCGCGCTGACCGGATCTCCGACGAGCGCCAACACGACCGCGAGAGCCATCGTCGCCACGCCAATCACCACGGCGTCACGGGCGAAGGCGTGGCGCCCGCGATGACGGATGCCCCACACGAGTTCGAGCGCCCCCCCGACGACGGCATACCCCCCGACGAGCAGCAGCAGCGTGGGGAGGCCTGAGCCCAACACGAGCAGCGCCGCCAGGGCGAGGGCGCCGGCGATTCCGGCGATGAGCGAGAGTCCGAGGTGCAACGCACGAAGCGGATCGGCCGCACTCATGAACCGACTCGACACCGCGAGCACGACACCCGAGGTGATCCCAAACGCGGCGAAGCTCCAGAGCCCCACGGTCGCCGAGTGGTTGGCCGTAAAGGTAATGACGATTCCGACAACCGCCGCCGGCACGGCACGAAGCACGAGACCCCACCACGGCGAGGATGCCGTGGCCGCGGAGGGCAACGCAGCGTCAGTCGTCATGCGGCCATCGTACGGCGCGGTGCCCGAGAGCATCCTGCGACGATGCGGGTGCCCATGCCCAGCAGAGTCACACCGTGCTAGATGCGCGGCATGTCGGCAAAGCGCGACAAGTGGCCTTGGAAGGCGACCGTGATCGTCTTGGTCGGGCCGTTGCGGTGTTTCGCCACGATGAGATCAGCTTCGCCCGGTCGCGCGCTTTCTTTCTCGTACGCGCTGTCGCGGTGAAGCAAAATGACCATGTCGGCGTCTTGCTCGAGCGAGCCCGACTCGCGCAAGTCACTCAAGGCGGGCATCTTGTCGGCCCGTTGCTCGGGCCCACGGTTGAGCTGCGACAGCGCCACAACGGGCACTTGCAACTCTTTCGCCATGAGCTTGAGGGCACGCGAGAACTCGCTCACCTCTTGCTGACGACTCTCGACGCGCTTGCCGCTCGTCATGAGCTGCAGGTAGTCGATGATGACCATCTTGAGACCGACCTTTTGCTTCAGTCGGCGGCACTTGGCGCGAATCTCGACGAGGGTCATGTTGGGGCTGTCGTCGATGTAGAGGGGAGCGTCATTGATGCGGCCGCGCGTCGACGCGATGGTCGTCCACTCGCGGGCATCGACGGTGCCCTTGCGCATCGACTGGAGCGGCACCGAGGCTTCGGCCGAGAGCAAGCGCATGGCGATCTCGCTGCGCCCCATCTCGAGCGAAAAGATGATGGTGGGCAGATCGTGCTTGATCGCGGCTCCGCGCGCGAAGTCGAGCGCGAGAGTTGACTTACCGAGGGCGGGTCGCGCCGCGACCAAGATGAGCTGTCCGCCGTGCAAACCGTTCGTGAGCTCATCAAGGTCAGCAAACCCGGTAGGAACGCCCGTCATGGAGCCATCGCGGCCCTTGGCCGCTTCGATCTCATCGATCGCGGTCGTCACGGCTTCGGTGAGAGGGATGAAGTCTTCGGCCTCGACACCACCCGCGACCTGGTAGATCTCGGCTTGCGCGTTATTGACGAGGTCAGTGACCTCGCCTTCTGAGGCGTAGCCCATTTGCACGATGCGCGTGCCGGCTTCAACGAGCCGACGCAACACGGCTTTCTCGGCGACGAGCGAGGCGTAGTACCCCGCATTGGCCGCGGTCGGCACGATCGCCGTGAGGGTGTGGAGGTAGTCAGCACCACCGGCCCGGCCTAGGGCCCCCGACTTCGTCAGTTCGTCGGTGACGGCAATGACGTCAGTCGGCTCGCCGTGAGCGTAGAGCGACAAGATCGCTTCGAAGATGACTTCGTGCTTCGGGATGTAAAAGTCAACCCCGCGCACGCTCTCGATGACGTCGGCGACGGCGTCTTTGCTGAGAAGCATGCCGCCCAGGGCGCTCTGTTCCGCGAGCAAATCGTGCGGGGGCACGCGATCGTGAGCGCGCGAATCGCCCGTGCCGCGAGATTCGCCCGAGGGGCGTGGATCGGTTGCCGCGGAGATGTGTGCGATTGACATGCCGACCCCCCATTTCCGTGCCCTGTGTCAGGTCTACAGCCCACCGCTGACACGCGAGGTGATGACGCGGGCCGCGCACCCGACAGCGCGACGGTTCACCCTAGGAACCCGTCGCATCCGCCCTCAAATCAAGCCTGTGGATAACCCTGTGGGATGTTGCGGAGAAACGCCGGGAACGATGTGGGCAACATGTGGAAACACCTGTGTAGTTTGATCGAGTTTTCGAGCGGTAACGGCTTCTGACCTGGGTTTTAACAATTCACACCGTGTGTGGAGAAACAGGGTTCAACCGACCCCTGAGACTTCAGGTACTCAGGGTGAAAGCTGTGGACGAACACGCCGCAGCCCCCTTGACAGCGGGAAACACAAAGCGGTACCCGCGCCGAGGCGCGAGTACCGCTGAGTGGTGCTGAATACGACTACTTGGCCGCCACAACCGAGATGGTGATGGTCGCCACAACGCCGTCGCGCAGCTTCAGAATCGCTTCGTGCTGACCGAGGCTCTTGATGGGCGCAACGAGCTCGAGAAGTCGCTTGTCGATCGAACCAAGGCCAGCAGCGGCGACCGCGTCGGCCACGTCACCGGTCTTGACCGAACCGAAGAGTCGACCCTCGGCGCCCGCCTTGACGCTGAGCGTCACGGGGTTCGCCTCGAGGCGGGCCTTGAGGTCGAGGGCCTCTTCGATCGTGGCGTGCTCGCGCGCGGCGCGGGCTGCCTTGATCGAGTCGACCTGCTTCTCGCCACCGCGGCTCCACGCCACAGCAAGACCCTGGGGAATGAGGTAGTTGCGGGCGTACCCGTTCTTGACCTCAACGACATCGCCAGGAGCCCCGAGACCGGTGACGTCCTGCGTGAGAATGAGCTTCGACATCAGGTGCTCCTATCGGCCCGCGCCCGCGTACGGCAGCAGTGCCATCTCGCGCGCGTTCTTGACGGCGCGGGCGATGAGGCGCTGCTCCTGCACGGAGACACCGGTGATGCGACGGGCGCGGATCTTTCCACGCTCTGAGATGAACTTGCGGAGGGTTGCGACGTCTTTGTAGTCAATGACGCCAACGCGAATTGCCTTCGCGGGTGCGGCGTTCTTCGCGCCCTTGCCACCGCGAGGCTTGCGGCGGTCGCCGCTGCTCTTGCCAGCCATGTGGTTGTCCTTTTCTTACGGGATGTTCAGAAGTGATCGCTCAGAGAACCGAGCGGATCAGAAGGGGGTGTCGTCTGAGAACGAGCCGGGCGTGTTCCACACGTCGCCGCCCGCGGGTGAACTGGCCGAAGCCGGAGCGCCCCACGGTTCGTCGGCGATCGGAGCGCCGCCACCGCGGCCGCCGCCCATCGCGCCACCACCAGCGCCAGCGGCGCTGCGGGTGACCTGGGCGGTCGCGTACCGAAGGCTCGGGCCGATTTCATCGACTTCGAGCTCAATGGTGGTGCGCTTCTCACCCTCTTTGGTCTCATACGACCGCTGCTTGAGTCGACCCTGGGCGATGACGCGGCTTCCCTTGGTGAGCGAACTTGCCACGTGCTCGGCAAATTCACGCCACACGCTTGCGCGCAGGAAGAGGGCGTCACCGTCTTTCCACTCGTTCGACGCGCGGTCGAACGAACGAGGAGTCGACGCGATCGTGAAGTTCGCGACGGCGAGTCCGCTCTGCGTGTACCGCAGTTCGGGGTCGGCAGTGAGGTTGCCGACAACGGTGATGATCGTCTCGCCGGCCACGATTACTCCGCTGCCGAAGCGCTCGACGCGGCCTTCGTGGCGGCGACTGCGGCACGCGCAGCCTTCGCCTCGGCGCGAGCGGAGTTTTCGGCCTCGATCGACGCGGCGCGAGCGACAGCCTCTTCGGTGCGCAACACCTTGGTGCGCATCACGGCTTCGCTGAGCTTCAACTGGCGGTCAAGCTCTTGCGTCGCCGCAGGAGTGGCCGTGAAGTTGACGACGGCGTAGATGCCCTCGGTCTTCTTGTTGATCTCATACGCGAGGCGACGTCGGCCCCAAATGTCGACGGTCTCGACAGAGCCGCCGTCGTTCCGGATCACGCCAAGGAACTTGTCCAGGCTCGGAGCGACAGTGCGCTCATCGATCTCCGGGTCGAGAATGACCATCAATTCGTACTGATGCATGACTCACCCACCTCCTTCGGACTCGAACGGCTGCAGACGGTCTGCAGCAGGAGGGTTATGGCATCGTGCGCCCACGCGCGACAGCGCCGGGGCAACCTGCAGAGTCTAGTCGCACGCAGGCGACGGCTCAAACCACAGGGGGCTCACTTACGCCCGAGCGGCAAACCACTCGCGCAATCGGCGCTCTGCCTCGACCTCACCGAGGGGGCCTTCGTCGAGACGTTGCTCGAGCAAGAAACGGTACGCCTCGCCCACGACGGGGCCAGGACGCAAGCCCAGCAGAGCCATGATTTGCTCGCCATCGAGATCAGGCCGAATCGATTGCAGCTCTTCTTGCTCGGCGAGCGCAGCGATGCGCCGCTCCAACTCGTCGTAGGCGCCGCGCAACCGCGCCTCTTTGCGGCGATTGCGCGTCGTGACATCGGCGCGGGTGAGGATGTGGAGGCGCTCGAGAAGGGCATCCGCATCGCGCACATAGCGGCGCACGCCTGAGTCGGTCCACGGCGCATCGCTGTAGCCAAAGAATCTCAAGTGCAGTTCGATGAGCCGACTCACGGCCGTGATGGTGTCTTTGTCGAACCGCAGGGCGGTCAAGCGCTTGCGGGCAAGCTTCGCGCCGACGACGTCGTGGTGGTGAAAGGTAACGGCGCCCCCCGATTCGACGCGCTTCGTCGCCGGCTTGCCGATGTCATGCAAGAGCGCCGCGAGCCGCACCACGACGTCGGGGCTCTGGTCGGGCGTGCGCTCTGTCTCCAACTCGATGGCTTGCTCGAGCACCGTGAGCGAGTGCTCATAGACGTCTTTGTGATGAGCGTGCTCATCCACTTCGAGACGCAACGCGGGCAACTCGGGCACGACCAGTTCGGCGAGCCCGGTGTCAACGAGCAAGGTCAGCCCCCGCCGCGGAGTGGGGGTGCTGAGCAACTTCACGAGCTCATCGCGCACGCGCTCGGCCGAGATGATGCTCAATCGCTCGCGCATCCGCTGCATCGCCTCGACGACGGCCGGGTCGAGCTCTACACCGAGTTGCGCAGCAAATCGCGCGGCGCGCAGCATGCGCAAGGGGTCATCCCCGAACGAGTCGTCGGAGCTGCCGGGCGTCATGAGTCGGCGGGCAAACAGATCATCGAGCCCGCCCGAGGGGTCGACGAGTGTGCGTGTCGGTAACCGCAAGGCCATGGCGTTGATCGTGAAATCGCGGCGGATCAGGTCACCCTCGAGGGTGTCGCCAAAAGCAACCTCGGGCTTGCGCGAGTCGGGGGAGTACGCGTCGGCGCGGTACGTCGTGATCTCGACCGTGTGGGCCCCGAGTCGAGCGCCGATCGTGCCGAATGCCCGTCCGATGTCCCAATGCGCATCTGCCACGGGCGACACAATGCGAATGATGTCGTCGGGCCGCGCCGAGGTCGTGAGGTCAAGATCGTTGACGGGTCGCCCCAGAAACGCGTCCCGCACGGGGCCCCCGACGAGGGCCAACTCGTGACCCGCGGCGGCGAATCGCTCGGCCAGTGTGACCAGGGGCTCTGAGGATGCCAGTGACTCGAGTCGGGTGACGGCCTCGGCCACGCTCTCCATAGTCACCAGAGTCTAGACTTCCCCCATGTCGGCCGAGCGGGAACGAGGGGGTCGCCGCGCGCTCTCTCGATTGAGCCGCCTCGGTGCCGCCATGGCCCTATCGCTCGGGCTGACCGTTCTCGCCGCCGTACCCTCGCTGGGGGCGACTGCCGTGCGAACGGCGGCGACCGATGGCAGTGCGCTGACGATCGAACTCATTGCGGCCCCCGCCGCCTCGGGAATTGTGCGGTCGGGTGACTCGGCGAGCGTGCGGGTGACCATCACCAACACGAGCGATTCGCCCTCGGGTGACCTCGTCGTGGGTCTCGACGTGGACGGTACGACGCCCGCAACGGCCGACAACCTGGCGGCGTGGTTCAGCGGCGCGACCGTCGCCACGACGAGTACCCGCGTCGCCTCGGCGCGCGTATCGACCCTCGAACCCGACGCCAGTGCGGTGCTCGACCTGATCGTGTCCGACGCCGACACGGTCTTCTCAGGAGCCTTCGGCCCTCGACTCGCGAGCATCAGTGCATCGAGCGCGGATGCTGCGCCCGACGCCGCCGCCCTGTCGGTCGATCGAACCGCCGTGGTGTGGGTGCCCGCATCGGGTACCCCGCCGGTTGCCGCCACCACGTTCGTCGCCGCCATCGCGACCCCGGGCGAACCCGAGGCCTTTCTCTCCGCCGAGGTTCTCGCGACCTACACGGCTCCCGGCGGCGGGCTGACGCGCACGCTCGATGCCGTGGCCGGCCGACCCGTGCTGCTCGCGATCGACCCCCGCGTCATTGCCTCGATTCGCCTGCTCGGGACGGATGCCCCGGCTGATGCCACCGTCTTCTTGAATCGACTGTTGGCCGCCCCGAACGAAAGTTTTCTGCTGCCCTGGGCTGACGCCGACCCGCTCGTCACGATCGCCGCGGCATCGAGCGCGCTGCCGCGACCGGAAGGTACGGGCAGCGACGGAGCGACAGTCGTCGCCGCCGATGCCACCCCCTCGCCCACGCCATCGCCCGAACAATCGGTGACGCTCGACGAATTGACCGAATGGCCCGCCACCCTCAGCGGAGTCGCGTGGGCAGAAGCCGGCGCCTTGACAGCCGAAGCCCTCGCGGTGCTCAACGATGACGGCACCGATGTGTTGCTCGTTCCGGGCAGCTCGCTCGAGCAAACGGCGCCGGTTCAGCAACTCGACGAGTTGAGTGTGGTTCGCGCTGACGACGCCCTCTCCACGGCGGCGCGCGACGCCAGCCTCGCCATCTCACAGCAACGGTTTGACCACGCGATGGCGCGCGTGTCGGCGCTGCTCGCCGCGAGTGCGAGCGCTGAGCCGGGCATCCCGTCGATCATCACGCTGAGCCGCGACCGGCTCGCGGGCACCGATCGTTTGCTCGACACGATCGCTCAAACTGTTGCTTTGCCGTGGGCCACCGGGGCCACGGTGTCTGACGCCTTGCGCACGCCCGCCGTCGCCTCGGCCGTCGTGGCTCCGACTGCCGACGAGCCGCGCCTCGATGCCGTGCGCGACGCCCTCTCGGCCGAAGCCGACGACCGCACCTTCGCGTCCATCGCCATTACCCCCTCGGCGATCACCGACACGCGCCGGCTCGAGCTGCTCGCCGCGCTCTCGCTCGGCTGGGGTGAGGGTTCGGTCGACGCGTTGCGGCAGTTTGTGCGTGACTCGGCGGCGCTGCAGTCGTCGGTGCAAGTCGTCGAGAGCAGTGCCATCACCTTGCTCGCTGACCGCGCGTCTCTCCCCGTGACGGTTCAAAACGATCTCGACGTCGCGGTTCGCGTGTTCGTGCGCGTGGACCCCGACACGACGCAATTGCGTGTTCTCGACAGCCGCGTTGAGACACTCGTCGAACCGCGGTCGCAAACGAGAGCCCTCGTGCCGGTCGAATCACTCACCAACGGTCAGGTCGACATCACCGTGACGGTTCGGGATGCCGACAACCGCATCATCGGAACCCCCACGCGCGTCG
>JBDKJR010000197.1:0-5427 GCA_039796515.1 Actinomycetota bacterium | reverse complement strand
AGGGTCGTCAAGTCACACGTGCGAATGATCGTGTCGAGGGCCCAGGCCTTCGAGCTTGTCTTGATCGAGCGCGTGCTGAGTCCGGCGGCCCGCTGCTCGAGGCCGACGGCGTCAACCCCCGTGAGGCCGTCCAGATGCAGCCGCAGGGCCGTCTCGGTGAGGTCGCCGCCGAGCAAGCGCACGGCGCGATCCGCCGGCGCGAGGCCGACGGTCTGGGTGATGGTCATGAGGCGTCCTCTCGGGATGCTGTGGTGGCGGATTCGAGATCGTGGTCGTCGGGGTGTCCGAGCAAGGCGCGAGCGGTGTGCTCGTCGGTCACGAGCACCGAGCAGAGGCCGTGCGTCACGATGGCGCGAGCGACGGCGTGCTTGGGCTCACCGCCGATCACGAGGATGCTCGTCTTGGCGTTGCGCAACTCTTCGAGGCCGAGGCCGAGCGTGCGGGCATCCAATTCGGGGTCAGCGATCGTGCCGTCGGCCGTGATGTAGCGACCAATGACGTCACCCACGGCGCCGCGCTCGACGAGTCGCGCAATGTCCGCGGCCGTGAGGTAGCCGCTGTCGACGTGCACCGAACTCGTGTCGGCGACGCCCGCGCTATAGAGGTAGGCGCTCGCGCCGCGGGCCATGCCGAGTACGCCGCCGACCGTGCGGTCTCCCTCGATGGCCTTCTTGGTTTCGAGGCGTTCGAGAATGGCGGGGCTCGGCAGCAGGGTCGCTTGGCCGCCCGCCTTCTGCGCGATCATGACCGCGGTTGACGCGGCCGTGCCGGGGCGCTTGCTCAGGCTCACGCCGCCGTTGATCTGGACGACGTTGACGGCCGTCGACCAGCCGGAGGGCAGCGCTTCGGCGACCTGATGCAACGTGCGTCCCCAGCTGACGCCGAGCAGTCGCGGCACCGGTCGGTGGCTCACGAGGTAGTCAGCGGCAGCTTCGCTCACGCGCGCTTGCAGTTCGACATCATCGGCGGGAGCCGGAACCACGACGGCGTCTTTCAGGCCGAAGCGGGCGGTGAGGTCGCGCTCGAGCGCGAGTCGACGGGCGCGCGGGTGCACGATCTCGATGCGGATGATGCCGCGCTCGCGCGCTTGAGCGAGCAGCCGACCGACCTTCCACCGGGTGACCCGCAGAATGGCGCCGATCTCGTCTTGCGTCTTGTTCTCTTCGTAGTAGAGCTCAGCGGCGCGCACGGCAAGCAGCTCGTTCGCTGCGGCGGTCTCGGCAGGGACCATGCGGGCGCGTCCTTCCGTGAAGAGAGCGCGCGGCCGATCGCCGAGGCTCGTCCCCTTCAGGCTAGGCGGCCCGACCGCATCGCACCAACATATGTTGCGCACTCTGCTCACATGAGCAGACGCGCGCATCAAGAAGCTCATGCGCGTCGGTACGCTGGGAACACCCGCATTGCGGCAGCCCCCACCCTTCCGGAAGGACCCTCCGTGACCGACTACGCCCTTGCCGTCGACCTCGGTGGCACGAAAGTCGAAGCCGCGCTTGTTGACGCCGACGGAACCGTGCTTGCTGGCTCACGCCACCGCCGCCCCACCGGTCCCGAGTCGACGAGCGAGCAGTTGGCTGCCGCCGTGACGGAGGCGGTGACGGATGCTCTCGCAGCGCTCCCCGCCGACGCCACCCTGCTCGGCGCCGGCATCGGCAGCGCGGGCCCCATCGCGGGCACGACGGGTGATGTCTCTCCGCTCAACCTTCCTGCGTGGCGCAACTACCCGCTCGGCGACCTCGTGGCGCAACACGTGCCCGGGCTGCCCGTGACCCTGCGCATGGATGGCATTTGCATCGCGGTCGCCGAAGTCTGGATGGGTGCGGCCCGCGGCGAGACCAACGTCATGGGCATGATCGTGTCGACCGGTGTGGGCGGCGGCCTGATTCTCGGCGGCCGCGTCATCGCGGGCCCGAGCGGCAACGCCGGGCACGTCGGCCATGTCGCCATCGCGGGCTTTACCGACCGCTGCGCGTGTGGCGCCGAGGGCTGCCTCGAGGCCATCGCCTCAGGACCCCGCACGGTCGCGTGGGCGCGCGAGCATGGCTTCGCGGGCGAGACGGGCGAAGAGCTGTCGGCCGCCTCCGCCGCAGGAGACCCCGTGGCTCGCGCCGCGATCGAGCGCTCGGCCACCGCGGTGGGCCGCGCCATCGCCAGCGCGAGCGCACTCGTTGACCTCGACGTCGTCGCGATCGGCGGCGGCTTCAGCCACGTGAGCGACGACTACATCGAACTCGTGGGTGCCGCCGTTGCGCACCACAGCGACTTTGGCTTCGTCACCAAGACGCGCGTCGTGGCCTCGGGCCTGAGCGGTGACGGTCCTCTCGTGGGCGCCGCCGCGCTCGTGCACCGCGCCGACCTGATCGGCTAGCGCCGACCAACACTGATCGGTTCAGCGCCGATCTCGTCATCCACCATGCCGCCGCGCGCCAGCAGCGGCACGGCAACGAGGTTGGCGAACGACACCACGATGAGCACGATGATCGCCGCACTCCAACTGCCGGTGCTGTCGCGTAGAGCGCCGAGCACAAGGGGCGCGAACGCGGCGATCGCGTAGCCCACGGTCTGCACGGCCCCGCTCACGGTGCTCGCCATCGCGGGGGTTCGGCTGCGCAGGGCAAACAACGCGAGGCACATGGGGAACGTGATGTAGCCGAGCCCGAGGCAGATCATCCACAGGAGTGTTAACCCCTGCGGAGCCAGCAGCAAGCCGGTGTAAGCCGTGGCGAACAACTCCGTCGACGCCACGAGCAAGGGCGTCGGGGTGCGCAAGCGGGCCGCGAGCACGGGGCCGACGGCGGCGAGCGGCAGGCCGAGGAATCCGAGCAGAGCGAGCAGAGCGCCCGCTTCGGCCTCACCCACGTTCGCCACCTCGCGCAGCAGGGGCGGCAACAGGGCGTAGCCCGCGTACGCCAAGATGCTCGACACCGTGAACGGAATACCGATGCCCCACAGGGTCGGCGAGCGCAGCAGCGCCGAGGGGCGCGGACGCGCCGCGAGCGGGGGCAGGTCATCCGCGGCCCGGCGGGCACGGTGCGCCCGCACTTCGCGAATCGCCAAGGCGATCCAGGGCAGCGCAGCCACGGCGACAAAGGCAGCCCAGATCGCGAGGGAGAAACGCCAGTCGGCCAGCTCGGCCAGCGGCACCGCCACGAGGGGAGGCACGGCCGCACCGATCGACATGATCATCGCGTAGGCCGCCGTCATCGAGCCAATGCGCTGAGGCGTGAACTTCTTGACGGCAGCGGGAACCAGAACGTTGCCGAAACCCGCGCCGAGCAGCAGGACGAACGTGCCGACGAGCAGCATCGTGAAGTTCACCGCCGACGCGCGCACGAGGTGCCCGGCGATCATGGCAAACATCGCGAGCAACAGCGTGGGCTCGAGCTGCAGCCGTCGCGCGAGGCGCGGCGCGAGCACGCCCGCAAGCGCGAAGGCGATGGGGGGCGCCGTGCCGAGCGCACCGAGAGCGAGGGCACTCAAAGCGATGTCGGCGTCGATGCGACCCGCGAGAGGCGAGAGGGCAGCCACCGGCAGGCGCATCGTTGCGGCGATGAGCACGATGGCCACGACCCCCAGCGCAAGCTCGGATCGGCGGCCCACAGGGGCGGCAGTCACCTCGTCATCCTAGGCTGGCGTGCGTGAGTGATCTGGCCCGCTTCTTGCCCCTCAGCAATCGCGACCGCGGCGACGAGAGCGGCACGGTCGGCGCCTGGGCGTCACCCGCGTCTGCGCTGCTCGAGTCGCTGGCTGCGGTGCTGGATGCCCACCCCGAGCTGCTCGCCGCTCCGACCCTGCGACCCGAGGTCACCGTCGGCGCTGATGTGCGCGACCTGCTCACGCGACTCGGCGCCCCCTGGTACGTGCGCTGGGCGCGAGCCGCAGGAACCCTCCGCTCGCCGAGCGCGGCGGTCGCCGCCCTCGACGATGCCGCGCTCGCGAGCACCCTGCGTGAGCGGGCGCAAGCCTGGGCGGCACCGGGGGCCCGCGTGAGCATCCGCGACCTGGGGCTTGTCGTGGCGGTGGCACTGGATCTCGCGGCGACCCACGAGGTCGACCTCGCCGTTGACTCGCTTGTTTGTGGGGCTGTTGCTCTCGATCTGGCCGTGCGGTCGCGGCTTCCGCAGCGCAGCGTCGTGACGGCGCGCAGCCTGGTTGCCGCCGACGGTGAGTGGCGCGTGGGCCGCGGACCCGAGCTCGTCTCGACCGGGGCCGCGATCGTGCTTTTTCTCGCGGGACGCGGTGACGTTCCCGCCGAGGGTTCGCCTGACGAGTTGACGGGCGCATAGCCCACAGCGTGATCCGCCACGTCGCCCGAGGTTTCGCCCGACGCTTCGCCCAACGCTGAGCAGCGCTCCGATCTAGGCTGAACTCTGACCGGGTATTCGATCCGGCGCGAACACACAGAGGAATCTCTCATGGCACAGAACGACGGCTTCGACCTCGGCGACATCGGCGACGTGGTCGGCGACCTCATCAGCGGCAAGGGCTTCGACCTCGCTGCGCTGCAGCCGATCTGGGAGCAGGTGCAGCCGACGCTCAAGGGCCTCGACACCGACCAGATTCTCGACACCATCGGCTCGTGGGCGAAAGACCTCGACCTGCCGTTGCTCGAGAACCTGCCCGATGACGTCATCGATAACCTCAAAGACGGCGCGAAGGTTCCGCTGAAGTCACTGCTGCAGGGCTAACCCCCAGCTCAGCAGCACTCCGCTGCCGAGTCCTCAGCTGCCGAGGTCGCCGAGCACGTTCTCGGCGGCCCGGCGGCCCGAGAGCAGGGCGCCATGAACGGTCGACGGATGCTCGCGCGACGTCGCCTCCCCCGCCAGATACACCCGCTCGCCCACCGGCGCCGCCAGGTCATCGCGCATCTCGGGGTCTGAGCCCACGGCAGCGAATGAGTAGGAGCCGCGGGCGAACTCGTCGGCACCCCAGCGCGTGACGAGCACGTCGAGAGGCTCGGGGGCGCCCGGGTAGGCGCTGCGCAGCGTCGCGAGCGCGCTCGCCACGACCTGCTCGTCGCTCATCGCGTCGACGCGCCGGCCCAGGTCGCCCGCCGCGAATCCGAGCAGCACGGGCCCGCCGTCGGCACGCCCGACCGTGACCCAGTCCACCCAGGGGTCGAGGCCATCGGGTGGCACGATGCCGATCCAGTCGACGGTGTCGTCCCAGAAGACCTCGTCGAAGAGCATGAAAACCTTGTTGAGCACGCCCATGCCCAGGCCCGCAATCGCGGCTTGGTGAGGCTCGGGCAGAGGCGGGTCAATCGCGATCGCACCGGACTGCAGCACCCCGAGCGGCACGGTCACGATGACGGCGTCGGCCTCGAACGATTCGGCGGCGGTCTGCACGAGCACTCCGTCGTCGGCCCAGCTCACGGCCGTGACCGCAGCGCCCAATCGAACATCGAGCCCGTCAGCCAGCGCCTCGGGC
>JBDKJR010000196.1:0-4243 GCA_039796515.1 Actinomycetota bacterium | reverse complement strand
AGAGCGAGTACATGGGCGAAGAAGTCGAGAGAGCCATCGGCTTCGCACTTGTAAGGGCGTACAAGTATCGCGCTGAGTCTCATTGCACCGCTTGGCATGTTGACGATTGCTACGAAGAGGTCGCGCAAGTTCCGGACTCTTCTTGGGTGCGGGAGCTCATGGCCGACTATTCGCACTCCAAGCCGTTGGCGCGTGCCGTCAACCACTACATCGTCTTCTTCGGTGATGACGGATGCTACGAAGTCGCTGGGGAGTCGGCACAGTTCTTCGAGCAAGGCTCCGACGCTCAGCAATCCTGATGACTGAACGCATGTTGATCAGGGAACTTGCGCGCCTCGTCGAGCACGCGATTGAGGTAGGTCGAATCCAGCGCGCCGATTGGGTATCGGAGCTAAACCAACTCCCGGCGAGTCAGGAGTTTGGCGCGCATTCGGCTTCCCGCGAGGAACTCGCACTCGTTTACGCCCGCCGTAGCCGCCGGCAGCCCCACAACCAGTCTCTTGCCGCCATTAGTCGAGAACTTGACTCACACGACGGCGAAAGCGTGTTACTTGGCTACGTGGAGTTGGCCAGCTTCGTCGGCCATGTTTTCTTGGATGTAGCAGCCGCGAACCTCTTGGGGGCTGCGATGAAACCGCGACGAACCTAAGGGTTCAGTTTGCCGGTAGCGTTTCGCCTGCCACTTATGGTGAAGGAGCGGCGGCCTGTGGCTCCCGGGCATCCGTTCTGGAGTGTGTCGGATGCTGCGTGGGTTGACGCCGGCGATCTGGAGAGCGCCTTGGTCGGGGCGCGGCCGAGTATCCCCGCTAAACCGGAATCCGGGCGGTAACCGTCACGCGCCCCGAGCCCGCTGGCTCGACCGGGCTGACCTCCGCGATGTCGTAGTAGACGCTCGTCGGAGGGTTCGCCTCGAGCTCGTCGTCAGAGAGCTCCCACGCAAACTTGCCCTCGAACGAGTCCAAGAAATACGACGAGTCGCCGGCCTTCGGGTAGGCGTTGTCACGCTCGTCGAGCAGTTCGAGGCGGTAGGTCACGCAAGCCGCGAATCGCTTGAGCAGTTCTGGCTCGGGGCCACCTTCGTCGGTGACAACCGTGACGTCAAACTCATACTTCGACATGCCGGCGAGAGTACCAAGCGACCGCCGCAGGCGCACCCCCGCGAGTAGGGTGACACTCGTGTCGAGCATCCGCCCCCTGGTCCGTCGTCCTGCCCTCGTGTCGTCGGCGCTCGCGCCGATCTTCTTCATCGGGGGCACGCTCATCGCCGAAGCGCTCTGGCCCGAGTTCGACCCGGTTCGTCAGACCATCAGTGAGCTTGCGGCGGGGGATGCCCCCACGCGCGTCTTCATGACCATCATGTTTGCGCTCACCGGCGTGTGCCACCTCATCACGGCGATCTATGCCGTCGGCATCGGGCGGCTCGGGCGCATCGCGCTGGGGCTTGCGGGCGTGGCGACCTTGGGGGTCGCTGCCTTTCCGTTGCCCACCGTGGCGACCACGTCTGACGCGCACCGCCTGGCCGCCATCATCGGATTCGTGCTGCTCGCCGTGTGGCCCGCGCTCGGCATGCGGCGGGGCCCCGAGTACCCGTGGCTGATTCACCCGGTGGGGGCCGTGCTCGGCACGGCGCTCATGGCCGCCGTGTGCTTCTGGTTCTTGTCGGTGTGGAGCTCACCCGAGACCGGCTACGTCGGCGTTGTTGAGCGCGCCGCGGCGAACCTCGAGTCGATCTGGCCGGCGCTCGTCGTTGCGGCGCTCTCCCTGCGGCAGAGGCGCAACCGCGACGAGCTGAGCTAGAGCAGCAGCATCTCGTCGGCGCTCATGAAGATCGCGCTCGCTTCGCCGGCGGTCATCGTGAAGGCAATGACCGAGCCTGTGCTCGAGAGGCCCACGAGAACGCCGGGCGGAAAGTGCGAGGCGTACGAGCCGGCACGGTAGGTGTCGATCGTGGCCTCGGGCAGCGCGAAGTTCCAGGTGGCCGACAGGTCGACCACATAGTTGACGTCGCCCGCCGCCTCGTCGGGAGTGCGCGGCTCGCTGAACTCGGTGGCCGCGATCGTCACCATCACGGGGTCGGTCACCCAGCTCGCGAGGGCGGCGGTGTTGCCGCTCGAGATGCTGTCGGCGAGCGATTCGCGAGCCGCGGTGTCATCCACTGCCGAGGGTGAGGGCGAGGCGCTGGGGCTTGCCGACGCCGAGGCCTCGGAGGGCGACGGCGAGGGGGATGCTGAGCTCGAGGCCTCGGGAGCGGGCGGCGAGCATCCGCTCATGACCGCGACCACCACCGCCCCGACAACACACGACAGTCGGGCGCGGGTGGTGAAGCGGATCATGAGCGGACCCTCTCTGCGATGCCTAGCTGGCGATCGCCGGAATGATGGCGCCCGAGAAGACCTGCCAGGCGAGGGCGGTCTTCGCGACGAGGCTGAGCGTGATGTAGCTGCGCTCGCCCTGCAGGTAGCTCTTCCACTTGCCGACCTGCTTGTACTGCAGCCACTGGTTGATGGCGAAGGTGTTGAAGAAGATGAAGAGCGAGATGACGATGCCGACGACGAAATCGGGGGCGGCAACGTCGCTCGCCGAGCCGGGGCGCAAGAAGTAGATGAGCACCAAGATCCAGGGCACGATGCCGACCATCGAACCGAAGATGAAGGGCAGCAGGCCACCCGAGCCGGGCTGTTCATACTTCTCTTGCAGGGCGCCGAACAAGATCATGGCGGCGTTGACCGCGAAGATCGCGAAGAGAGCGCCGATGTCGGTCACACCGTTGATGGCGAGAATGAGCCAGATCATGATCGACGAGCTGAGCGAATACTCCGTCCAGCGGAAGTAGTTGCGGTTGTGCAGCAGGCCGTTCTTGTAGCGCGCAAAGAACCACGGGCTCGAGATGAGGAAGTGGAAGAAGGCGCTGAGCGCGAGGAAGGCCACGACGCCGATGCCGATGTTGACCTCGAAAAGCACCACGCGCTCGGGCGGCAGCGGAACACCGGGAGGGCCCGCGAGGTAGTCGGCGGTCACAGCAAACAGCACTTGCGAGCTGAGCATCGTCAGCACAATCGCAAAGCCAATGGCCTGCAGAAGGTGGGCGCTACCCGCGACCACGTTGTAGATGCGCAGACGATCAATCTGCTGTTCGGGGGTGTAGACCTTCTTGGCCATCGTGCGCTCCTTAAGTGGATGCGCTTCATCACGCATCGTGCTGACGCTAGCACCGCGGGCGCGCGTTGGGCAGGTCTGGCGCCGACGGTCGTTGGGGCGCGCTCTCGGTCGTTGAGGCCCGCCCTCGCTCGTTGAGGCGCGCTCTCGGTCGGTCAGTCGCGCGGAGGCTGCGCTCCGAGCCACTGCACCGCGGCGGCGCCCGCAGCCACGCCGCGCTCGACCGCGGCCGTGAAGACTCCGCCGTCGGCAAGCTCGGCGGCAACCGCGCCCGCGAAGGCGTCGCCCGCTCCTGTGGTGTCGACGACGGTCACGCGCGGCGCCGGCCGGTGACCGCTCTCACCCGGCGCGGCGAAGACCGCGCCGTCACCGCCGAGCGTGATGATGACGCTCCGACAGCGGTCGAGCAACGCCGCGGCCGCGGCCGCTGCCTCGTCGGGCGTGCTGATCGTCAGGCCGGTGAGGTCGTGCGCCTCGGCCTCGTTGACGATGAGGGGGTCGCAGAGCGCGAGAAGGGCATCCGGAACCTCGCGACTCGGCGAGAGATTGAGCACCGTGCGTCCGCCAAGTTCATCGATCGTCTCGGCGGCGGTGCGCACGGCCGGCAGGGGAATCTCGAGCTGGGCGAGCAGCACCGTGCCGGCACCGGCGACGGCGCGGATGCCCGCCTCGACCTCGTGCGCGTTGACGCGAGCGTTCGCCCCCGCGGCCACGACGATCGTGTTCTCGCCATCGCGCGAGACCGTGATGAGCGCGATGCCGGTCGGTGCATCGTCGACGACCGAAACGCTCGAGACATCGACGCCGCCCGAACCCAAGGCGTCGAGCATGGCGCGCCCGTTGCCGTCATCACCGACCGCGCCGAGAAAGACGGGCATGGCGCCGGCCCGCGCCGCGGCGAGGGCCTGGTTGGCTCCCTTGCCGCCCGTCGCAATCACGAGCTCGCCGCCCATGAGCGTTTCGCCCGGCAGGGGATGGCGGTCGACGAGCACCGTGTAGTCGGTGTTGGCCGAGCCGAGAACGATGAGAGCGGCGGTCATGCCTCCATGGTGGCAGAGCGGGCCGCGCGCCACTCGCGCCAAGCGCG
>JBDKJR010000195.1:0-3167 GCA_039796515.1 Actinomycetota bacterium | reverse complement strand
ATAGCCATCCCACGCCGCCTCAAAGGCCTTGAGGTCATCGATCTCGCTCACGGCGACCTTGCCGCCCATGGCACGCAGGTACTGCGCAATGCCGCGACCGCACCAGCCGTAGCCCGCAACGAGAAACCGCCGACCCGCGATGCGCAGGTTGGTGATGCGCATGATACTCTCGACGACCGACTGGCCCACCGAGTGCTTGTTCTCGCCGATCGCCTTGAGCAGCGAATCGTTGATGACGATGAGCGGAAACGGGATGCGGCCCGCGAGTTCGGTGCGCAAGCGCATGCCGCCGCTCGTCGTCTCTTCCGTTCCGCCGAGGATTCCCGTGCCGCCGGTTGCATCGCCGGCCTCGACCGCTGCAGCGTCGACGCGCGCGGCAGCGAGCGCCGCGAGGTCGGCCCCGTTGTCGAGCAGGATGCTCGGCCTCGCCGCATCGACCGCCGCAACGTTCGCGTGGTGCTGCTCGAGAGTGTCGGCGCGCGCGGCAAAGACCGTCATGCCTTGTCCGCGCAGGTGCGCGACGATGTCGTCTTGCGTCGAGCCGTGATTACCTGTTGCGACGATCTCGGCGCCACCGGCCTGCAGGGTTTCGAGCAGCACGGCGGTCTTCGGCTCAAGGTGCAGAGACATGCCGATGCGGTGCCCCTCGAAGGGCCGTTGGTCGGCAAACCGTGCGCGCACGTCGGCGAGCAAGGGCATGCGCGAGCGAATCCAGTCGATGCGCGCGGCGCCCCGCGCCGCCAGGTCGTGGGCAGAAGCCGATCCAGTGCTCATGAGCGCACTCTACACATGCGCAAGTCTCTTTCATATATGAAGTTCTGGAGTAGGCTCAGCGCATGGTGCACCCCTCCGCAGACCCCGGCCCGCACAAGATCATCCTCGACTGCGACCCGGGCCACGATGACGCCGTCGCGATGCTGCTCGCCCACGGCTCCCCCGCGATCGACCTTCTCGCCGTCACGACCGTCATGGGCAATCAGACGATCGAGAAGGTCACGCGCAACGCGCTGTCGGTCGCGCGCGTCATTGGCATGGATGCGGTGCCCATCGCACGCGGAGCCCACCGCCCGCTCGTGCGCACCGTCGAGACGGCCCCCGACATCCACGGTGAATCGGGCCTCGACGGCCCCGTGCTGCCCGAACCCGTCATCGAGCTCGACTCGCGCCACGCCGTCGACCTCATCATCGACACGGTCATGAGTCACCCGCCGAAGACGGTGTCGCTCGTGCCGACCGGGGCGCTCACCAACATCGCCCTCGCCGTGCGCAAAGAGCCACGACTCACCGAGCGCGTCAAGCAAGTCGTTCTCATGGGTGGTGGCGTTCACGTCGGCAACTGGAGCGCTGTGGCCGAGTTCAACATCATCATCGACCCCGAGGCCGCGCACATCGTCTTCAATGAGCCCTGGCCGCTGACGATGATTGGACTCGACGCGACGCACCAGGCGCTCGCGACCGACGAGGTTGCCGCTCGCATCGCTGCCGTCGGCACCGCCCCCGCGCGCTTTGTCGGAGAGCTGCTCGAGTTCTTCGCACACGCCTACAAAGACGCGCAGGGCTTCGACCACCCGCCCGTGCACGACCCGTGTGCCGTCGCCTACCTCATCGACCCCACGCTGCTGCGGGTCGTGAAGGCCCCCCTCGACATCGAACTGACGGGTGGGCTCACGCTCGGCATGACCGTGGCTGACCTTCGCGGCCCGGCGCCCGAGGGATGCACGACGCAGGTCGCTCTCGACATCGACAACGACCGTTTCTGGGGTCTCATCGTCGACGCTCTCGTCAGAATCGGCGAGCCCGAGGTCTAGTCCACGACCCCGGCGATGAGCGGCCCGCCCGTGACAACCTCGTCGCCCGCATCACCAATGCGGTAGCCACCCTCGAGCGCCTCGAGAGCGCGAGCGAATCGCGCGGCCTCATTGGTGTGCATCGTGAAGAGGGGCTGCCCCTTCGTGACGGTGTCACCGGGCTTCGCGTGCAGATCGATGCCCGCGGCGTAGTCGACCGGGTCTTCTTTGCGCGCACGGCCGGCGCCGAGTCGCCACGCGGCGATACCGAAGGGCAGCGCGAGCTGCTCCACGAGCACGCCATCGTGATCGGCCGTGACGACGTGGTGCTCGGCAGCCTCGGCCATGGGAGCCTCGGGGTCGCCCCCTTGGGCGCGAATCATCGCGTTCCAGGTGTCCATCGCTTGACCGTTCTGCAGCGCACCCTCGACATCGGCGTCGGTGATGCCCGCGAGTTCGAGCATGTGGCGCGCGAGCGTCACGGTCAGTTCCACGACATCGGCGGGCCCGCCACCGGCGAGCACCTCGACCGACTCGCGCACTTCGTTGGCATTACCGATCGCGAGGCCCAGGGGCACGTTCATGTTCGTGAGCACCGCGCGCGTGGCGACCCCGGCATCCTCACCCAGACGCACCATGACCTTCGCGAGCTCGCGCGACTGCTCGATGTCTTTCAAGAACGCGCCCGAACCGAACTTCACGTCGAGCACGAGGGCCGCGGTGCCCTCGGCGATCTTCTTCGACATGATCGACGAGGCGATGAGCGGAATGCACTCGACCGTGCCCGTAATGTCGCGCAGGGCGTAAAGCTTGCCGTCGGCCGGCGCCAGACCGGAGCCGGCGGCGCACACGACGGCTCCCGCACTCTCGAGCTGCGCCATCATGTCGTCGACGCTCACGTTGGCGCGCCATCCTGAGATGCTCTCGAGCTTGTCGAGCGTGCCTCCCGTGTGGCCCAGCCCGCGGCCCGAGAGCTGCGGCACCGCAACCCCAAACGAGGCGACGAGCGGCGCGAGGGGCAGCGTGATCTTGTCGCCCACCCCACCCGTGGAGTGCTTGTCAGTGGTCTTCTTCGACAGGCCCGAGAAGTCGAGCCGCGTGCCCGTCGCCACCATGGCGAGAGTCATGTCGCGCACCTCTTCGCGCGTCATGCCGTTGAGGAAGATCGCCATGGTCATGGCCGACATTTGCTCGTCGGCGACATAGCCGCGCGTGTAGGCGTCGATCATCCACGTGATCTGCTCGGTCGTGAGGGCGCCCTTGTCGCGCTTGGTACGAATCAGATCGACGACGTCGAACTGCTCAATGCTCATGAACGGAACTCCTCCAGGGTGCGGGGCCCAAACGCGTCAGGCAGCACCTCATCGATGGTCTTGATGC
>JBDKJR010000194.1:0-4248 GCA_039796515.1 Actinomycetota bacterium | reverse complement strand
CGGCCAGCAATCCACAGAATGTGGCGGCCAGGATGGGGAAGACCATCAAGACAAGCAAGCTGGTGACCAGGATGTTCCAGGTGAAGATCGGCATCCGGAACATCGTCATGCCCGGGGCGCGCATCGTGATGATGGTCGTGATGAAGTTGACGGCACCCAAGATCGTGCCGAAACCACTCAGCGTGAGGCCAAAGACCCACATATTGCCGCCGTACCCCGGCGTGAAGGTCTGACTCGAGAGTGGAGCGTAGGCAAACCATCCAAACGACGCGGCACCCTGAGGGGTCAAGAAGCCGGCAACGGCGATGAGCGAGCCAAACGAGTAGAGCCAGTAGGCGAAGGCGTTGAGCCGCGGGAAGGCGACGTCAGGCGCACCGATCTGCAGCGGCATCAAGACGTTGGCGAAACCCGCGAACAGCGGCGTCGCAAACATGAGCAGCATAATCGTGCCGTGCATCGTGAAGAGCTGGTTGTACTGCTCTTTGGTCGCGACAATCTCGAGGCCCGGGGCGAACAGCTGCGCACGGATCACGAGGGCCATGACGCCGCCGATGAGGAAGTACACGAACGACGTGATCAGGTACATGTACCCGATCGTCTTGTGGTCGGTGGTGGTGATCCACCCGACGAAGACGTTGCCCTTGCGGCGAACGGTCGGCGACACGTGCTCGGGGGCAGGCCCGGAGACGCTCGGACGAGGTGCGGTCGTGGTCATGAGCCGCTTACTCCTCTTCAGTTGCGCCGGTGGTGCCCGGCAGGTTCGTGTTCGTGTTGAACTCGGGGCCGAGTTGACCCACGTTGCCCGCGTCGCGCAAGGCTTGCATTTGAGCGTCGTATTCCTCTTGAGAAACAACCTCGACGTTGAAGAGCATGAGCGAGTGGTATTCGCCACACAGTTCGGCGCACTTGCCGGTGTAGGTGCCCACTTTTTCGGGGATGAAGTACCAGTAGTTGGTCTCGTTGTCGCCCGGAATCATGTCTTTCTTGTACAAGAAGTCGACAATCCAGAACGAGTGCAAGACGTCGCGAGACTCAATGCGAATCTCGACCTTCTGGCCAACGGGCAAGTAGAGCGTCGGGAGACTCTCGGGGTCGATGGTGTTGTTCGGGCCG
Organism: Actinomycetota bacterium; assembly: GCA_039796515.1. Classification (GTDB taxonomy): domain Bacteria; phylum Actinomycetota; class Actinomycetes; order Actinomycetales; family Microbacteriaceae; genus Microcella. The sequence goes on along the minus strand of JBDKJR010000194.1, from coordinate 3,135 downwards.
GTCTCTTGCGCCTGAACGCCTGCGTAGTAGACGTCGTCGGTCACGTAGTTGAAGTCCCAGGCCCAGCGCTTGCCGTAGACCTCGATGACGACATCGGGATCAGCGAGAGGCTTCTCGATTTCTGCCTGGTCACGGGCGGTGAAGGCGAAGAATCCGAGCACCAAGATGAGCGGCACAACGGTGTAGAACGCCTCAATCGGCATGTTGTACCGCAGCTGCGCCGGAAGGCCCGTCTGGCCCTTGCGACGGCGGTAGACGATGGCGGCCCAAATGATGAGGCCCCACGTGATGACACCCACGACGAGCAGAACGATCCACGAGGTAACCCAGAGACCGATCACACGGTCGACCTGGTTGGTCGTGCCCGGCTCGGTCGGCAACCAGCCGAGTTGCATCTGAGTGGTACAGCCCGCGAGGGCGACCGTGGAGACGAGGGCGAGCGGAATCGCCGTCAATCGAAGACGTCGGTTGGAACGCACCGGAGACCTCTCGTGGCGGGTGGCGTGGACATCGTCAGTCTACGTCACGGTCAGAGCGCGAACTGCCTTACGACGCTCCGAAAGCACCCCTAATCCGACCGAATCTGCCGAGGCATCCTCGCTCCTCCGCACGTGCGCGAGCACGACAAAGGGGCCCGCCGTCTGGCGAGCCCCTCGAGTCGTCGCGTTGCCGCGCGGCACGATCAGTGGAAGCTGTCTCCGCACGCGCAGCTACCGCCCGCGTTGGGGTTGTCGATCGTGAAGCCCTGCTTCTGAATGGTGTCTTCGAAGTCGATCGATGCACCGTCGAGGTAGGGCACGCTCATCTTGTCGACAACGACCTCGACACCGTCGAAGTCGCGCAGAGCGTCGCCGTCAAGCACGCGCTCGTCGAAGTAGAGCTGGTAGATCAGGCCCGAGCAGCCACCCGGCTGAACGGCAAGCCGCAAGCGCAGGTCGTCGCGGCCTTCTTGCTCGAGCAGCGAACGCACCTTGGCGGCCGCCGCGGCGGTGAGGCTCACGCCGTGCTCGGTGTCGATGCTCGGCGTGGTGAGTGCGGTGTCGGTCATGATGACTCCTCGCGTGGGTCGATGTCTGCCGTCAGTGTACGCGGTGATTCTGGATGCGCGTCAGAAGCACGGCCTCGGTCAGCACAGCGCGCTGAAAGACCCCGAGGTGCAGCGATTCGTCGGGACTGTGAGCGCGTGTGTGCGGGTCTTCGACCCCGGTCACGAGCACCTGCGCGTCAGGGAAGGTCTCGGCGAGTTGCGCGATAAACGGAATCGAGCCGCCGACACCCGCCAAAACGGGCTCAGCACCCCAGGCATCGGTCATCGCGGCGCGGGCTTCATCAACCGCCCATCCGCTCGCGTCAACAAGAAATGGCTCGCCGAGATCGATGGAACCAAACGTCAGGTGCGCGCCAAACGGTGCATTGGCTCTCAAGTGCTCTTCGACGGCGGCGAATGCCTCGGCCGCCGACTGCCCGGGAGCAACCCGTGCGCTGATCTTCACGGTGATCGACGGCGCAAGGGTGTTCGACGCGTTCTGCACGCTCGGGGCGTCAATGCCCGTGACGGTAATCGACGGCTGCGCCCACAACCGGTGCAAAAACTCGCCGCGGCCGATTGGCGTGACGCCTTCGAGCAATCCCGCCTCGTCGCGCACGCGCTGCTCGGGGATGCTCGGCACCGCTTGATCGTGCGAGCGCATTCCTGCCACGGCGACCGAGCCATCGGCGTCGTGCAGGGTCGCGAGTAGGCGGATGGTCGCGAGCATCGCATCCGGAACCGCTCCCCCATACATGCCCGAGTGCGAGGCGTGCTCGAGGGTCGAGACCGTGAGGCTGAAGGTTGCATTGCCGCGCAAGCCGACCGTCAGGGAGGGAGTCTCGACTGACCAGTTGTCAGAGTCGGCCACCACAATGACGTCGGCGGCGAGGAGGTCATGGTGGCGTTCGAGCAGGGCGCCGAACGATCGCGACCCGAACTCTTCTTCGCCCTCGATGAACGCAACGAGACCCAGCTCCGGGGCGCCAGCCGTCTCCACCAGCGCGCGAATGGCGGCAACGTGCGCCATCACCCCGGCTTTGTCGTCGGCGACGCCGCGCGCATACAAGCGGTCACCGCGCAGAGTCGGCTCGAAGGGTGGTGACGTCCAATCGCCCTCAGCCCCCGGGGGCTGCACGTCGTGGTGCGCGTAGAGCAAGACCGTCGCAAACCCGGGCGCGGGCGCTCGTCTGGCGATAACGGCCGGCTGGCCCAGAACCCCGTCGGGGCCGGGGGCTCGATCAACGATGACGGTGTCGAAAACGCCGAGGTCGCGCAGTAGCTCTGCTGTGCGCTGCGCCGAGGCCTCGACGTGCGCCGGGTCAAAGCCATCCCACGACACCGAGGGGATGCGCACGAGTTCGCTGAGCTCGGCAATGGCGCGCGGCAAGCCTCCGCGCACGCTCGCGCGAAGCGCCTCGAGCGTGTCAGTCGGCAGTGCCTCAGGGGCGGAACGCTCGGCGGGTGTCATGCCGGTAATCTTAAGGCCCTGCATCAATGGAAGGATGTGCCGCCGTGGCCGCCCGCGACAACGCTAACCCCACTCCCAGCGCCGCCGAACAGGCGACTGCCGAGGCCATCGCGACCGCCGAGGCCATCGCCGCCGGCAAAGGCCGCCCTACTCCCACGCGCAAAGAGCGGGAGGCGGCCCGCAAGCGCCCTCTCGTGCCCAACGATCGCAAGCAAGCGGCGAAAGAGCACCGCGAGAAGATGAACGCCGCGCGCGAGCGCGCGCGCATCGGCATGGCGAACGGTGAAGAGAAGTACCTTCCGCAGCGCGACCGCGGGCCGCAGAAGCGTTGGGTGCGCGATTATGTTGATGCGCGCATCAGCATTGGTGAGTTCATCATGCCGGTGTTGTTCGTCGCCATCATCTTGACGTTCATCTTTACCTCCGTAGAAGCGCAGAACATTCTGCTCCTGTCGCTCTGGGCGTTCTTCCTCGTCGCCGTTCTCGACTCGACAATCCTTGGCTTCATTGTGCGCCGGAAACTCTCGAAGAAGTTCGGTGCCGACAAGGTCGAGAAAGTGCGCTGGTACGCGGCCATGAGGTCGTTGAACTTCCGGCCTTTGCGCCTGCCCAAGCCGCAGGTCAAGCGCGGACAGTT
>JBDKJR010000193.1:0-5223 GCA_039796515.1 Actinomycetota bacterium | reverse complement strand
CTCTGACTTGGCCACAACCATGAGGCCACTCGTCCCCGCGTCAAGGCGATGCACGATGCCGGCCCGTTCCGCCGGACCAGAGGTGGCGATGCGATACCCCGCTGCGGCGAGGGCCCCGACGACCGTCGGGCCCTCCCAGCCTGCCGAGGGGTGCGCGGCGACACCCACGGGCTTATCCACGACCACGAGGTCATCGTCGTCGTACACGATGCCGAGGTTCTCGACCGGGATCGGTTCGATGCGCACTTCGCGGCGCGGTTGCCAGGTGACCTCGAGCCAGGCATCGGCCGAGACCCGATCCGACTTGCCCACCACGCGACCATCGAGTGTTACCCCGCCGGCATCGGCGATCTCGGCCGCCTGGGTGCGCGAGAATCCGAGCAATGTCGCGAGCGCCACATCCACTCGCTCACCCGCTCGGCCAGGGGGAACAGGAAGGGAGCGCGACTCAGTCACTGTCGCGCTCCCCTGCTGTCTGTGTCGACCGAACGGTCGAAACGAATGCTATGAACTACGAGCCGTAGCCCGGAAACTGGCCGGGAGGGGCCGCTTGCGGAGCCGGGTAGCCCGGAGCGGGAGCCGTGGGATACGCCGGAGCGGAACCCGGGTATGCCTGCTCGGCGCCGTAGCTCGGTGCCGAGCCATAGGCCGGCGCAGCTGCGGGAGCGGCGGCCGCGGGCGCGGCTGCGGGCTGGGCCGTGCCCTCGAGCTCCATGAGCTGGCTCTGGATGTAGGTGCGGAGCTGCTGGCGGTACTCACGCTCAAAGGTGCGGAGCTCGTCGACGCGCTGCTCGAGCGCAACGCGCTCGCGCTCGAGTGCCTGCAGTTGGCCCTGCTGGGCGTTCGTTGCCTCGCCGACGATGCGCGCGGCTTCGGCCTGGCCCTCGGCGATGATCTGCTCTTTCTTGGCGAGGCCCTCGCGCACGTGTTCTTCGTGCAGGCGACGCGCAAGCTGCAGCAAGTTGTTGGTGTCGACACCCGGCTCGGCGCCCGGCATCGCGGGCAGGTCGGCAACGGGGAATGGCATCGGCGCGGGAGCCGCCGCGGGAGCGGGAGCCTCCATGGGCGCGGGAGCGCCACTGCGCTGCATCTCAGCCATGCGGGCATCGGCGGCGACGAGTCGCTGGCGCAGTTCATCGTTCTCTTGAGTGAGACGACGCAGCTCGACCACGATCTCGTCGAGGAAGTCATCGACCTCGTCTTGGTCGTAACCCTCGCGGAATTTGGTCGATTGGAAGCGCTTGTTGACGACATCTTCGGGCGTGAGAGCCATGCGCGTCACCTCGAAACTTTCTGGAGCGGATGAATAACGATGGGGTAACGCTAGCAACAACTTGTCACACGCGTCACTTGCGTATCAGCCAGCGTACCCCGAGAGGGGGTCAACGGGCCAGGATGTGTCGCTCGATCACCTGCTCACGAGCGACATCAAGATGAGGAGAACGATCAAGACGATCGTCCAGGCGAGGTCGAGGCGAATCGACCCCAACTGCAGGGGCGGAATCACTCGACGCACGGCCTTGAGGGGCGGATCGGTGATCGTGTAGCTGGTCTCGGCGAGCAAGAGAACGGCTCCGCGCGGGCGGAACGCCGGGTTCAAGACCTGAACCCAATCGAACACGAAGCGCACCCACATGGCGATGAAGACGATCAAGAGGGCCACATAGATGACCGACAAGATGATCGAGAAGACGAGCGTCACGCCTCTAGTCTCTCAGGTTCTGCTGAGAGCCAGCGCACACCGAAGTGCGGTCGCGGTGTGCCGTCTAGTCGCGCTGCACGAACGAGGCATCGACATCGGGTTCGATGTCGGCTGCGTCACCGCTCGTCGCCACGTGTGCGGGAGACAGCAAGAAGACCTTGCTCGTCACACGCTCAATGCGACCGTAGAGACCCTGCGAGAGCCCACTGGCGAAGTCGACGAGTCGGCGGGCCTCGCTCTCGGACATCTGCGAGAGGTTGATGATGACCGGAATACCCTCACGGAAGCTCTCGGCAATGATCTGTGCGTCTTTGTAGGCACGCGGGTGCACCGTCAAGATTTCGTTCATGTCGGAGGGGGCCGCGTGGCGCACCGGTGCCGGACGGCGCAGCGGGGTCACCGAAGCGCGCTGCGTCGCAACAGCGCCAGCAGGAGCCGAGGCGGCGGGCGTGGCCGGGTGCTGGTCGTACTCGACCTCTTCATCAGCGAGGCCCAGGTACACCATGGTCTTGCGCAGCGGATTGCTCATGTGATCGTCCTAACAGGTCGTGGCACTCGCCAGATTAGGGGCCGACGGGCCGTTTTCCGGTGATTGCGGTGCCGATGCGGAGGTGTGTCGCGCCTTCCGCAATCGCATCGGCGAAGTCTCCCGACATTCCCGCCGAGATGTCGACCGCGTGGGGCGCGACGGTGCGCACGCGATCAGACAGCTCACGAACACGCGCAAACGCCGCGCGCGGCTCGTCGCCCACGGGTGCCACGGCCATGACCCCCCGAAGCGTGAGCGACGGATGCTCGAGCACCCGTTCGGCGAGAGCCACAAGACCCGCCGGCTCAACTCCGCCGCGCCCCGGATCGTCGGTGAGGTTGACCTCGAGGAACACGTCGAGCGGGCGCTCGGCGCGGGCGAGGGCGGAGACGAGCGAGTCGCGGTCAACCGAGTGGATGACCCGCGCATACTCCGCGACGGCTCGCGCCTTGTTCGACTGCAATTGCCCGACGAAATGCCAGGTGAGCGGCAGGTCTGCGAGTTCGGCGGCCTTCGGCGCCGCATCCTGATGCCGGTTTTCTCCGACATCGCGCGCGCCGAGTTCGGCCAATTCGCGATTGAGCGATGCGGGGTGAAACTTCGTGACGACGATGAGGGTCACCTCGCTGCGCGACCGCGACGCGGCTCGACACGCGTCGGCTACCGCCGCGTCGACGCGCGCGTATCGCTCAGCGAGCTCGGTGGTCATCCTCAGCGCAAGAAGTCGGGAATGTCGAGGTCGTCGTCGTCCGCCGCGTCGCGCGGGTCAATCGGCGCCGTCGCCGCGAGCCCGCTGTCGTCGCCCCACGAACGCTCTCCCAGCGCCGCATCCGCCGCCGCGGCCGGTGCCACGGCCGCGGGAGCAAAACCGTCGGCAGCCTGGTAGCTCGCCCGGCGGTCACGGTGCACGACCGTCGGTTCACCGCCGTCGAAACCCGCCGCGATGACCGTGACCCGAACCTCGTCGCCGAGGGTGTCATCGATCACGGCACCGAAGATGATGTTGGCCTCGGGGTGCACAGCCTCTTGCACGAGGCGCGCCGCGTCGTTGATCTCGAAAATGCCCAGGTTTGAACCACCCTGAATCGAGAGCAAGACGCCGTGCGCGCCGTCGATGCTCGCCTCGAGCAGCGGGCTCGCCACTGCGAGCTCGGCGGCTTTGATGGCGCGGTCGGCACCGCGCGCCGAGCCAATTCCCATGAGGGCAGAGCCGGCGCCCTGCATGACGCTCTTCACGTCGGCGAAGTCGAGGTTGATGAGGCCCGGCGTCGTGATGAGGTCGGTGATGCCTTGAACACCGGCGAGCAAGACCTGGTCGGCCGTGGCGAAGGCTTCGAGCATCGAGATGCCGCGGTCGCTGATTTCGAGCAAACGATCGTTGGGCACCACGATGAGGGTGTCGACTTCGTTCTTGAGCTGTGCGACGCCCAGGTCGGCTTGAGCCTGACGACGCTTGCCCTCGAAGGCGAAGGGCTTCGTGACGACACCGATCGTGAGGGCACCGATCGACTTGGCGATGCGGGCCACGACGGGCGCGCCCCCGGTTCCGGTTCCGCCGCCCTCGCCCGCGGTGACGAAGACCATGTCGGCACCGGCGAGGGCCTCTTCGATCTCCTCAGCGTGGTCTTCGGCAGCGCGACGCCCAACTTCGGGGTCGGCGCCCGCGCCCAGGCCACGAGTCAACTCGCGGCCCACGTCGAGCTTGACGTCGGCGTCGCTCATCAGGAGCGCTTGAGCGTCGGTGTTGATGGCGATGAACTCGACACCGCGCAGGCCCAGCTCGATCATCCGGTTAACGGCATTGACGCCGCCACCGCCGATGCCGACGACCTTGATCACGGCGAGGTAGTTCTGGTTCGAGGTCACGTCGAGGCCTTCCGCTGAACCTTCACCTTCAGGTTGAAGGCTAAAGTTATGCTCAGTATGTACTGATGTCTCGACGGTACGGCCGTCAGGCGCGGCACAGGCCGAGGCGCGCCGCGTGTCGCGAATCCGTCGCCGCAACGGGAAACCCGCACTGCACGGCCGCCACCGCACCAGGCACCCAGAACGGCACGATCGTCACGGTATGCGCCGCACGACCAAGCTCTCCGGGGCCGACACGTCAAACTCTGACGCGACCGTCTGAGCGGTCGCGATGATCGCCGCGGCGAGCACGCGAGCCTTGAACGACGATCGCTCCGCGCTCCCCCACACGACGCGATGGCCGACTCCCGTCATCGTGAAGGTCACGTCGTCGCGCGTTGACGCGCTGATGACGTCGACTTGCGCGCGCAGGTCGGCGGGCAGCGCCGTGAGCACCTCGGCAACACTCTGGAAGGCCACCGAGTCGGGGTCGGTGCTTCCTGCCGCAATGAGCGGGATGCCCGCCGGCCGTTCGGCCAATGACTCAACGACCACGCCCGCGGCGTCGACCAGATCGACGACAGCGCCCCGCTCGATCGCTCCAACGGGGGCCCGCTCCACGATGCGGATCACGAGTGTGTGCGGCGGCACCACTTCGGTCGAGAACGAACGGATGAGGGGAAACACCGCGAGGTCATCCCGAATCGCCGCTTCATCAAGCAGAGCGAGCGGAGTACCCAGATGATCGTCGAGCGAGGCCCCAACCGTCGCCGCGTCTAGCCGGCTCGTACCGACGACGCGAACGGTGTCGAGGGCCATAAGGGGCGACAACGTCACAAGGGCAACGCCCGCGACCATCAGCAACAGTGTGGCCACAGACACCGTGATGGTCAGGCGGCGGCGCCGCGACCGACGGGTGAAGCGCCGCACCTCGGCGCGCTCATCTCGGCGACGCTCTCGAGCCGCCTGCCGAGAGGCGCGCGTAGCCTCGGCGACACGGGGGGCTGAGGCTGGCGCTTGCCCCGAGCGGGAGGGCGACCCCGAGCGAGCCTGCTGCCGCGCTCGAGGATCGGTCGCGCCCGGGGTCGGCGCGGGGCGCGACGGTCGAGGAGCGCTCGACGGCGAGGGTGACGGCCGGTCACCGCCC
>JBDKJR010000192.1:0-8150 GCA_039796515.1 Actinomycetota bacterium | reverse complement strand
ACCAGGTTCTTCATGAGCCAGTAGAACACCGAGGGTTCCCTTCGTCAGCAGCGCGGTTCAGCCTAATCGGTGAGCAGAGCATCCGCTCGGGCGAAGCCTTACGAGGGCGATGATGTGGCGTGGATGCGCGCCAAGTCAGCAGCGCCCACGACTCCCGCGTCGTTGACGAGCTCTGCCACGACAAACTGCGGCTCGGGGTGGTAGCCGCGCGCCGGCAAGTGGGAACGGTAGGACTCGCGAATGGGGTCAAGCAAGTGGTTACCCGCGACCGAGACTCCCCCGCCAAAGACAAACATTTCCGGATCGAGCACCGCGCTCAGGCTCGCGCACGCTTGCCCGAGCCAGGTGCCGAGCTGGCGAAGGGCGTGGAGGGCTCCGGCATCTTCGTCGACGAGCAAGCGGGCGAGGATGTCGCCGGTGAGTCCGCCCGCCCGTTCACGCTCGACGGAGAGCTGAAGGCCAATGCCCCCGGCGTCGGCGATCTCATTGGCCATGCGCAAGAGAGCACGACCCGAGCCGTATTGCTCAATGCACCCACGCGCACCACACCCGCACGGCAGGCCGTCGGGCACGACCCGCAGGTGGCCGAGCTCGCCGGCCGTGCCAAAGCCTCCACGCAACAGGCGATCACCCGTCACGATGGCTCCGCCCACGCCGGTGCCAATCGTCAGCATGGTCATGTCGCGAACGTCACGCGCCGCGCCGAATCGGAACTCCGCCCAGCCGGCAGCGTTGGCATCGTTGTCGATCGTGATGTCGATATTCAGTCGCTCGCGAAGCCGATCGCGAAACGGCTCATTGCGCCAATTGATGTTGGGCGCGTAGTAGACGGTCGACTGAGCCGCGTCGATGAACCCCGCTGCGGCGACGCCAGCGGCAATCACCTCATGCCCGTCGCTCAACTGCTGGATCATGTGCACGACCAGATCGGTGATCGCCGCCGGGTCACCGGCGGGTGTGGGCTCACGCAACTCAGAGAGGATCTCTCCGTCGTCGCTCACGAGGGCTCCGGCGATCTTGGTTCCGCCGATGTCAATTCCGATGGAGTGCACGAGCGTCGAGTCTAGTGAGGGCTCAGGCTCACCGCCCCCTGTCAGCATCGGCGCGACTAGAGTGGGCCTACCATCCGCCCGTCCGGTACCAAAGGAGTTGCCGTGAAAGAGTTCTTCGTCCCGGCTGTCGTGACGCCCGATCCCGACGCCAATGCGAGTGACCTGCTGGTCGATCGCGTGCGTCAGACCCCGAACGGAGCGCTGTTCTCACTCCCGACAGCAGATGGTGGGTGGACTGATGTCACCGCCGCGGAGTTCCACCAGCAGGTCACGGCGCTCGCAAAAGGCCTGATCGCCGCGGGAGTGAAGCCCGGCGAGAAGATCGGCTTCATGTGCAAGACACGCTACGAGTGGACGCTCGTCGACTTCGCGACGTGGTTTGCCGGCGCCGTCCTCGTGCCGATTTACGAGACGAGTTCGCCGAGCCAGGTGCAGTACATCCTCGACGACTCAGAAGCGCACCACATGATCCTCGAGACGGCGGATCACTTTGCACGCTTTGACGAGGTTGCGGGCGATCTTCCGAAGATCGGGCACGTGTGGCAGATGCACCTCGGCGACCTCGAAAAGCTCGCCTCGACCGGAGGCGACGTCACCGACGAGGAGCTCGAGAAGCGCCGCACAACGGCCAAGGGCAGCGACTTGGCGACCCTCATTTACACCTCGGGGTCAACGGGCGTGCCGAAGGGCTGCATTCTCACGCACTCGAACTTTGTCGAGCTGTGCCGCAATGCCGCGGTTTCGATGAGCCAGGTCGTCAACCCGCAGTCGTCGACCCTTCTCTTCATCACGACCGCCCACATCTTTGCCCGCTTCATCTCGGTGTTGGGTGTGCACGGCGGCGTGAAGATCGGCCACCAGGCCGACACCAAGCAACTGCTGCCCTCGCTCGGCTCGTTCAAGCCCACCTTCCTGCTCGCGGTTCCGCGCGTGTTCGAGAAGGTCTATAACTCGGCCGAGCAGAAGGCCGAAGCGGGCGGAAAGGGAAAGATCTTCCGCAAGGCCGCCGACGTGGCGATCGCGCACTCGAAGGCGCTCGATGCCGGTCACGTGCCGCTCGGTCTCAAGGTGCAGTTCGCCCTCTTTGACCGGCTCGTCTATAGCAAGCTGCGGGCAGCCATGGGTGGACGCGTCGTGTACGCCGTGTCGGGCTCCGCTCCCCTGGGCCTGCGCTTGGCGCATTTCTTCCGCAGCCTCGACATTCGCATTCTCGAGGGCTACGGGCTCACCGAAACGACCGCGCCCGCGACGATCAACCTCGTCGACAAGTTCAAGATCGGCACCACAGGCCCTGCACTGCCGGGTGTCGGCCTCAAGATCGCCGAAGACGGCGAGATTCTCGTCAAGGGCATCAACGTGTTCGCCGGGTACTGGAAGAAGCCCGAAGCAACCGCTGAGGTCATGGAAGGCGAATGGTTCCGCACGGGCGACATCGGCACGATGGATGACGATGGGTTCCTCACCATCACGGGTCGCAAGAAAGAGATCATCGTTACGGCCGGAGGGAAGAACGTGGCGCCCGCCGGACTCGAAGATCCGATTCGGGCCAACCCAATCATCGGCCAGGTTGTTGTGGTCGGCGACCAGAAGCCCTTTGTCTCGGCGCTCGTCACGCTCGACTCGGAAATGCTGCCGGTCTGGCTCAACAACAACGAGCTCGATGCCCAGATGTCGCTCACCGAAGCCGCGCAACACCCCAAGGTGCTCGCAGAAGTTCAGCGCGCGATCGACGCGGCCAACAGCCGGGTTTCGCGCGCCGAGTCGATTCGGAAGTTCACGGTTCTCGCCACGGAGTTCACGGAAGCGAGCGGACACCTGACGCCGAAGATGAGCATCAAGCGCCACGTCATCACGAGCGACTTCAAGGACGTGATCGAGAGCATGTACAGCAGCGGCCCCGAGACGCAGGGCATCTCGCTGCAGTAGTCGCTCGGGCACACCGCGCACGAACACCGGGCGCCACGGTCACCGCGACTGTGGCGTCCGGTTTCGCGTTAGGGGCGTGCGAACCAATCGGCTTGCCGAACAGCGCGCATCGCTTCGCGCTTGGTCTCGGGGTCCAGCCCCTCAATGTACAGGCGACCATCGAGGTGGTCGCACTCGTGTTGAAGCGCTTGCGCGAGAAGCCCGTCTCCGCTCAGCTCGACGACCTCCCCGTCGAGGTCCGTGCCGACGACCCGAGCCCACGGATAACGCCGTCGCTCGAACCCAAAACCAGGAACACTCAAGCAACCTTCGTCGACCAGCTCGGGCTCACCGCGCACTTCGACAAGCTCAGGGTTGAGAACGTAGCCCACGACACCATCGACGTTGTAGCTGAAGGCGCGCAAGCCCACGCCGATCTGGGGCGCCGCGACCCCGGCCCGACCGGGAACTCGCACGGTGTCAAGCAAATCGTCGACGAGCGCTTGCACCGAAGTATCAATCCGTCGAATCGGATCAGCGGCGCTGCGCAAGACGGGGTCGCCAAACAGGCGGATCGATCGAACGGCCATGTCGCGGCTAGACCCCGCGACGAACGGGCATGCCCTGCGCGATGAGAGCGGCCAACTCGCGCGCCGCATGACGAGTGAGCGGGCGCAGCTCTTTCCACGAAATCACCGAGCCGGCTGCGAGCAGGTCGTCATAGGGAATGCGCACAATCTCACGAACGCGCGAGGCGAAGTGCGCTTCGATCTCTTCGAGCTTCACCAGGTTCGTGCCCTGGGTTGCGGTGTTGATCGCGACGATCGACTCTCGCACCAGATCGCCGTACCCGTTCGCTTCGAGCCACGTGAGCGTCTCTGACGCGAGTCGCGCCTCATCGACGCTTCCTCCCGAGACGATCACGAGAGCATCCGCACGCTGCAGAGTCGCACGCATGACCGAGTGCACAATGCCGGTACCGCAGTCGGTCAAGACCACCGAGTAGTACCGCGCGGCGAGGTCGGCAACGACGTTGTAGTCGTTTTCATCGAAGGCCTCAGAAAGCATTGGGTCAGTATCGGAAGCCAAGATGTCGAGTCGAGTCTCGTCGCGAGACACGAGCGACGAAAAGTCGGTGAAGCCCTGGATGCTCGGCGCACGATTCACGACATCGCGCACCGTCGCGCGCGTCTGCCGAGCGACGCGCTCGGACAGCGTTCCGCGGTCGGGGTTCGCGTCGATCGCAATGACGCGGTCATCGCGCACCGAGGCCAAGGCCATTCCCAAGAGCGTCGTGATGGTGGTTTTTCCTACCCCACCCTTTCGCGTCAAAACGGGGACGAATCGGGCGCCACCCTCGAACTTGGTCGCAATGCGCGCGTCAAGCTCTTTGCGCGCTCGAACGCGTGCAGAGTCACCAAGATTGACGAGGTGGAACGTGATCGCGTACACGAACGCGGGCCACAGCCCCTCGGGGGCCGTGCGCGATCGACGGCGCGGCTCGATGAGCCGATCTGCCGTGAGCATCGCCGCCGACTCGGGGCCCTGGTTGACGCCATCGAGCATGTCGCGACGCGAGTACACGCCCTCGACCACCGGAAGCGGCGGAACGGGGGTCTCGGGTTCGACCTCGGGAGTCGTGGCGACCGCGTGCAATTCTTCGTGACCGAGCTCGATGACGGTGGTCCCCGAATCGAGGCTGCCGGTTTCGAGAACCTGCACGACGGCCGGGTCAACCCCGAGCTCAACGAGGGCGACCGCTTGCTCGTCTTCGGGCTGCTCGTGAACCTGCGCTGGCAACTCGACGTCAATCGTCAAGCTCGCGGGCAGTGCCGCGGCGAGGTCTGCATCGGCCGTGGGCTCTACGCCGTCGGCAACGGTCGCGGCCGCGGTCGATGTGCGATCGACTTTGGTTCTGACACGCTTTTCAGCCACAGGAGCAACTCTCTTTGAGAACGACAGAACGCTCATTCTAGCCGAGTGCACCGTCGGCGAACTCGGAAGACGCCGAGCGACCCCGCCCTACGCGATAACGACGAGAAGGTCTCCGGCCTCACACTGCTGAGTCGCCGGAATCGCGCGACGTTGCACGACACCCGCCACCGGAGTCGTAATCGCGGCTTCCATCTTCATCGCCTCAATGGTGGCGACGGCTTGTCCTGCCTCGACCCGATCGCCCTCGTCGACATGCAGGGTGACGACGCCCATGAACGGTGCCGCGATCTGACCAGGCTTGCTCGCGTCGGCCTTCTCGGCACTCGCGGCATCAACGGCCACGCTGCGATCACGCACGGTGATCGGTCGAAGCTGGCCGTTGAGCGTGGCCATGACACTGCGCATGCCCTTCTCATCGGGCTCACCAATCGCCTCGAGGCTCACCAGAAGGCTGACACCCTGCTCGATCTCGATCGAGTGCTCAACGCCCGGGCGCAAGCCATAGAGGTAGTCCGGCGTTGCCAAGACCGAAAGGTCACCGTATTGCTCGCGCACTTGCAAGAACTGCTGCGTCGGCTGCGGAAAGAGCAGCTGATTGAGCACGAGGCGACGTTCGTCGGTCGTGCCCTCCAACTTGGCGCGTTGGTCGTCGGTGATCGGCGTGGTGCCGATCTTGACCGTTCGGCCGGCGAGCACTTTGCTTCGGAACGGCTCTGGCCATCCGCCGGGCAAATCGCCCAGTTCGCCCGCCATGAACCCAATGACCGAGTCGGGGATGTCGTAGTTCTGCGGGTTTTCTTCGAAGTCAGCCGGGTCGGCTCCCGCGGCCGCCATTTGCAGGGCGAGGTCTCCGACGACCTTCGACGAGGGAGTCACCTTGGTCGGTCGACCAAGAATGCGGTTGGCCGCCGCGTACCAGTCTTCGATGACCTCGAAGCGGTCACCGAGCCCCAGCGCGATCGCCTGCTGCCGAAGGTTCGACAGTTGGCCGCCGGGAATCTCGTGGGTGTACACCCGACCGGTCGGTCCCGGGATGCCCGACTCAAAAGGCGCGTAGGCGCGACGCACGGCCTCCCAATAGGGCTCGAGGTCAGCGACGGCCGCGAGACCGAGCCCCGTGTCGCGCTCAGTGTGCTCGAGGGCGGCCACGAGGGCCGAGAGCGAGGGCTGAGAGGTGGTTCCGGCCATCGGAGCACTCGCCGCGTCGACGGCATCCGCTCCGGCCCGTGAGGCCGCCAGGAGGGTCGCGAGCTGGCCTCCAGCGGTGTCGTGCGTGTGCACGTGCACGGGCAGGTCAAAACGCTCGCGCAGGGCCGTGACGAGCTTCTCTGCCGCGCCCGCGCGCATGAGGCCCGCCATGTCTTTGAGGGCAATGATGTGTGCCCCCGACTCGACAATCTGCTCGGCCAGTCGCAAGTAGTAGTCGAGCGTGTAGAGGTCTTCTGCCGGGTCGAGCAAATTGCCGGAGTAGCACATGCCCACCTCGGCAATGGTGGTTCCGGTGGCGAGCACCGCGTCGATCGCGGGGCGCATTTGGTCGACATCGTTGAGCGCGTCAAAAATGCGGAAGATGTCGATGCCGGTCGCGGCGGCCTCGGCCACGAAGGCGTCGGTCACCTCGGTCGGGTACGGGGTGTAGCCGACCGTGTTGCGCCCGCGCAGGAGCATCTGAATCGCGATGTTCGGCAAGGCCTCGCGCATGGCCGCGAGTCGCTGCCACGGGTCTTCCCCGAGAAAGCGCAGGGCAACGTCGTAGGTCGCTCCACCC
Source organism: Actinomycetota bacterium (assembly GCA_039796515.1). GTDB lineage: Bacteria > Actinomycetota > Actinomycetes > Actinomycetales > Microbacteriaceae > Microcella. The sequence continues at coordinate 1,490 of JBDKJR010000192.1, read as the reverse complement.
CAGGCCTCGACGCTCAAAAGACCCGGCGTCAAGCGCGCGACGTGCGGCAGAACCTGCACGAGGTCGGTCGTGCGAACGCGTGTTGCGAGGAGCGATTGGTGGGCATCCCGGAACGTTGAATCGGTCACGGCCAAGGCCGTTTGCTGGCGCAAGGCGCTCGCAAAGCCCTGGGGTCCGAGAGCAAGGAGCCGCTGGCGCGAGCCCTCGGGAGCCGCGACGGTGAGGTCGACGCTGGGCAGCTTGAGGGCTGGGTCGATCACGCCCTCCCCCGCACCGTTCGGCTGGTTGACCGTGACATCGGCAAGCCACGCGAGCACCTTGGTGCCGCGGTCTTTCGAGGGGCTCGTGCGCACGAGGTGGGGGCGCTCGTCGATGAACGACGTGCTCAGGTCTCCCGCTTGGAAGGCCGGGTCGTCGAGCACGGCCTGCAAGAACGGGATGTTGGTGGTGACGCCACGGATGCGGAACTCCGCCAACCCGCGCCGCGCCCGTGACACCGCCGACGTGAAGTCGCGCCCTCGGCACGTCATCTTCGCGAGCATCGAGTCGAAGTGCGGAGAGATCTGGGCGCCCGAGGCGATGGTTCCGCCGTCGAGACGCACGCCGGCACCACCCGGCGAGCGGTAGGTCGTGATCTTGCCGGTGTCGGGGCGGAACCCGCTGGCCGGGTCTTCCGTCGTGATGCGGCACTGCAGTGCGGCGCCTCGCAAGTGAATCTGCTCTTGCTTCAGACCGAGCTCGGCGAGCGTCTGGCCGTAGGCGATGCGCATTTGCGATTGCACGAGGTCGACATCGGTCACTTCTTCAGTGACGGTGTGTTCCACCTGAATGCGCGGGTTCATCTCGATGAAGACGTGCTGCCCCGCTCGCTCGCCCGCCGTGTCGAGCAAGAACTCGACGGTGCCGGCGTTGACGTATCCGATCGACTTCGCAAAGGCGACGGCATCGCGGTACATCTGCTGGCGCGTGGCCTCATCGAGGTTCGGCGCCGGTGCGATCTCGATCACCTTCTGGTGTCGCCGCTGCACCGAGCAATCGCGCTCGAACAAGTGCACCGTTTCGCCCGTCGCGTCAGCAAGAATCTGCACCTCAATGTGGCGGGGTCGCACCACGGCCTGCTCGACAAACATTGTCGGGTCACCGAACGCACTGTCGGCCTCGCGCATGGCGGCTTCGAGAGCCGCCTGGAGGTCTTCGCGCTTCTCGACGCGGCGCATCCCTCGCCCACCACCACCCGCAACGGCCTTCGCGAAGATGGGAAACCCGATCTCATCCGCGGCGGCGAGCAGCACCGACATGTCGGTGGTCGCGGGGCTGGACTTGAGCACGGGAACACCCGCAGCAATGGCGCGTTCTTTCGCCGTGACCTTGTTGCCCGCCATCTCGAGCACCTCGGCCGGCGGCCCGATGAAGGCGATGCCGTTCGCGGCGGCCTTCTCGGCCAGCTCCGGGTTCTCCGAAAGGAAGCCGTAGCCCGGGTAGATCGCGTC
>JBDKJR010000191.1:0-6085 GCA_039796515.1 Actinomycetota bacterium | reverse complement strand
CTCGTCGTGTGGACCATGGATGCCTTCGGTATCAAGTTCGCGCGCCTCGCCTTGGGCATCGTCTTCATCTGGTTCGGTGCGCTCAAGATGATCGGCGACCTCAGCCCGGCCTACGACCTCGTCGCCGCAACGGTCTATTGGCTCACACCCGAGATCATCATTCCGCTCATCGGGCTGTGGGAGGTTGCGATTGGAGTTGCCTTCTTGTTCCCTCCGCTCACGCGCCTCGCACTGCTGCTGCTGATTCCGCAGATGCCCGCGACGTTCTTGCCGCTCGTGCTGCTGCCCGCCGTGACCTTCACGGTCGTGCCGTGGGGGCTCACGCTCGAGGGGCAGTACATCGTCAAGAACCTCGTCATCATCGCGTGCGCGCTCATCATCGGCGGCACCGCCCTGCGCAAAGACCGCAGTGACCGCGAGGCGCGCACGGGCGCGATCGAGGTCGTGTCGCCCGCGAGCTAGATCGGCGACTCGCCTCGCTCGAGCTGCGCAATGTAGCCAGCAAGCTTGCGTGCGCGCGTCTCGGCACGCACGACGCCGTCGAGGCGAAAGACGATCGCGAATCGCGCCGTCGAGCTGATGGTCGCGAATGTGGTCGCGGCCGCGGGTGAGGCGTCAAGGGCGGACTGCAGGTCTGCGGGCACGACCATGCTCTTCTGGCTGTAGGCGGCATCCCATCGACCGTCGGATTTGGCGCGCTCAACTTGGGCGATGCCGGGCGCTCGCATGCGGCCCGCCTCGGTCAAGCGCTCAATGATGCCGACGTTGCGTTGCGACCACACCGAGCGCGGCCGCCGCGGCGTGAACACCTGCAGCGAGTAGTCGTCGTCGAGGCCATAGATCTGCCCGTCGATCCAGCCGAAGCACAGGGCCGACTCGAGCGCTTCGTCGTAAGTGATACCCGGAGCGGTCGACCGCTTCTTGCGCATCTTCAACCGAACTCCGGGGTGTTCGGGATGCGCCTCGAGCCACTCTTCCCACAGCTCCACGCGCTCGAAGAGCATCACGGGCTTCTCAGAGTTGGCGACCACCCCGTCAGCCTAGGTGGCGACGATTACAGCGCGTTTACGGCTTTGTTGCGACGCCGTCGAGCCAGAGAACATTGCTGGGGTCGCTGTGGGTTCCGCCTGAGCCGACGTGCTTGGGGTCGATCACGGGGCCCTCGACATGCCATGAGTGCGCTCCCCTTAAGAGTGCTTCTGGACCAAGCGATCAATGGTGTCATTCCAGCCGGCGACACACATCGGCCAGATCGTCACATCATCATCGTCTCGCGGCCGCCACGTGAGCTGGAACGCCAGGACCGTGTGGCCATCGTCGCCCTCAAGAGAGAGCAACGCCTCGCGCTCGTCATCCGGGTCGGGCCATCCCGGTCGCGCCCCCCACAAAAATCGGATGCTCTGCCCCGGAACAATCTCGCGATACACGCCGCCGGTCATGTACGCCGTCTCGCGATCAATGATCATCGGCACACACCACGCACCGCCGACCCGAAGGTCCACGGTGATCGGTACCGTCGCCGACTGTGGGGCATTCGGGTTGAGATACCACTCGAGCCGCTCGGGCTGAGTCCAGTCAGCAAAGACCTCTGCCGGCGATGCGGCGATGCGCCGGTCAAGAGTCATCACGAGGGGCGAAGTCGAAGAAGCCACCTACCGAGTGTGCACCCCGGGGGCTCTCCGCGCCTAGCGTGCGCCCGCTCGCGCACTCACACCAGCGAGACGATGACCTTGCCGCGGGCGTGACCCGCCTCGGCGTGTGCCACAGCATCTGCAATGCGCTCGACCGGGTAGACCTGGTCAATCTCCACGCGCAGCGCGCCCGAACCGAGCCACTCGGCGAGCTGTTCGAGGTCGGCGGTGTCGCGCTTCGCCAAGAACGAGCGATACGAGCGCTTCGAAAATCGCGACACGATCGCGAGGCGGGCCGGCCCCATGAGGGGCCCGAGCCACTGCCCCTCAGGGGCTCCACACGCAACGAGCGAACCCGTTGGGGTCAGGATGCGCGCGAGGTCACGCAACCGCCGGTTTCCGGCGAGCTCAAAGATCAGGTCGAACCGAGCCAGGCCACGCGTCACTTCGGTGGTCGTGTAGTCGATGACGTCGTCGGCACCGAGGCGGGCAACGAGCTCGACGTTGCGCGTGCTCGTCACCGCGGTCACGTGCGCGCCGAGCAGCTTCGCAATCTGCACGGCGAAAGTGCCGACTCCGCCCGAGGCGCCGATGATGAGCACGCGAGGGCGCATGGGCTCGACCTCGCCCGGGCCCCACGTGAGCGGGGCAAACAGGCCGCCGTGCCGCAGACCTTGCAGGGCCGTGATGGCCGCGACGCCGACCCCGCCGGCGTCGGTCATCGAGAGACGCGCGGGCGTGAGCGCGAGGCCCGTTTCACCCACGACCGTGAGCTCGCTCCAGGCCCCCGACCCGAAGCCGAACACCTCGTCGCCGACGGCGAACCGCGTGACGCCCGGGCCCACCGACTCGACGACACCCGCGACGTCAGACCCCATGGCGTGGCCGCTCGGCTTGGGGGCGCGCAGGCCGCGCATCATCCGAACCAGATAGGGCGTGCCGCGCAGCTCGTGCCAGTCGAGGGGGTTGATCGAGCTCGCGGCGACGCGCACGAGCACTTGGTTCTCGGCGGCAACGGGAGGCGGAGCATCCACGAGACGCAACACCTCGGGGCCGCCGTATGTGGTCGCGACGATGGACTTCATGCGCTCGCCTCTCGATTGCTTACGGTGTATGCTTACGCCGTAAACTATGACACGCGACCAGCACTGTCAAGGAGAAACCATGGCGCGAACACGGGATGCCCTCACCCCCGACCGCGTTCTGCAGGCCGCGCTCACCCTCGCCGACTCCGAGGGCCTCGAGGCGCTGAGCATGCGGCGCCTCGGCACCGAGTTGGGGGTGGAAGCGATGTCGCTGTATCGCCACGTGCCGAGCAAAGAAGCCCTGCTCGATGCCATGGTCGACGCGATCGTGGTGAGCTGGGTTGACCCGGCCGACAACACCGCCGGCGACTGGCGCACCCGCCTCGGCGCGATCATGCACCGCGCCCACGCGACGTTGCTCGCCCGACCGTGGGCGGTCGAGCTTGTCACTATGCGCCCGCGCGTCGGCGAGGGCCGGCTGCGCTATGCCGAAACCATCACGTCGGCACTGCTCGAGGCGGGCTTCACGCCGCAACTCGCCCATCACGGCCTGCACATCGTCGACGGCACGATCATGGGTTTCACAGCCCAGCAGGCGCGGCGACCCACGGCCGCGGCATTGGGTGACCGCGTGCAGGCGCTCTACGACGGCCACCTCGCCGACGACTACCCCGGCATCAGCATCACGATTCGCGAGCACCACGACCACGCCGAGGAGTACGCCCTCATGGTCGATCTCGTGATCGATGGCCTCTCTCGCCTGCGCGACGGCCTCATGCCTCCGCGCAGCGGCTCAGGCGCGAGGTACGTGCTGTCGCTCGCCTGAGCGATCAGCTACCGGCGGGCGAAGAACGCGGTCGCGCGCGGGGTCCACAACCAACTGAGCACGATCGCCGAGATCAGCACACTGATGATTCCCACGATGAGTCCGACCCCGCCCGTCGTGATCGCGAGAATCTGCGCCACGATCGAGAAGCCGCGCACGATCGTAAAGATGAGTCGCGAAAGACGGCTGCCCGCGAGCAACCCGCCCGCAACGACGAGCACGATGATGCCCGAAATGATGATCGTGATTGCCGTGATGAGCCCGCCCGGGATGGGGTTGGCCAGCAAGGCTGCGCTCGTCGCGAGCACGAGAATCATCGAGCCGCCAATGATGTCGAAAATGCCGCCGATGTAGGCGAGCACTCCGATGAACGTGACCCCTGCGGGGCGACGAGCATTACCAGGCGACGGAACAGGCTGCGTCATGGGGTCACTGTAACGAAAAGATGACAAACGCGACACGCCCGGGATTTCGGCTTGCAAGCGCAGCCACGCCGCCACTACGGTCGTCGAGCGCCACATGACGAAAGGAGGCCGACCGTGATGATTCGATTCACTCAGGGAATGATTCCCACCACCGCCGGCTTCGTCGGCGACCTCACCGCCTGATCGGGCCGCAGCACTCGCACTAACGCCGCCCGGTCTTCGGATGCTCATCCGAACGGTGGCGTCGCTCTCGAAGCTCGCTCGGCCCTCGGCGTTCTGCGCCGCGCGCTGAGCCGCCACGGCAGCCGCGGCCCCGCACGCCTGTGCTCACGCGCGCTCGCCATCCCCTTCTGCCGCCACGAGCGGCCCCCACGGTCGTGCCCGGCCGTCGTCGCAACAGCGCGACGCGCCCACGCGACCTTTGCTGTGAGGAATCTCTGTCATGACCACCATCACGACCCCCGTGGGTCTCATCGCCCCGCACCACCCGCCAAGTACGAGCGACCACGACGAGCGAGCTCGTCGCGTTCAGACGGCGTTGCACACAGAGCAGCGCGAGCGACACAACCATCGCTCCGTGCTCTTGATGGTGCCTCCGCGATGACCATCACGCGGATGCCCGACGCACGCCGGGCGCCTGGGAGCTATTGGCCCCAGGCGCTCGGCGGTGCCGTCACCACGGGTACGGGGTCATACGCCCAGTGCGCCCCCTGGTTGTACATGCCCGTCGCCCAGCCAGAGAACCAAATCGCGCGCTCGACCTCCTCGGTCGGCGCCGACGCGCGGAGCGTCGCCACGATCTCGCTGTAGCGCGGAAGAGTGTTGAGGGCTTCCGCAGCGTTGGCCGCAGCATCCACGAGATCGACGTAGCGACCGGTGCCGCCACCGCCGCCCGAGCCCCACCCGTTGTTGAGCGGGTTGTTGCGCAAGTACCAAGAGTCGACGTAGTTCTCTTGGCGCATCCACCGCGTCATGACGGTCACGTTGGAGTCGGTGATCGGAAACTCGCCCATAAGCAACACGAGCTTCGCCCAGTCGTAATTGGTGCCGCCCGCGATGAGCGTTGCCGGCCCCGGCGAAGCGCTGAAGTTGTGGCGCTCGGCCGAGGGCGTCACCTCGGTGGCGCTCACAGCGGCGAGCGATTGAGCGTTCTCGTCAATGTAGGCCGCGAAGACGTCGGTCTGCGTCGGGGTCGAGAACCCCAACGTCGCCATGACGACGAGACCGGCGATCATCGAAACGAAGACGGTGCGAACGGTCGTCCACGAGTGCCGGCGGAAGGCCGGGCGCGTGGAGACATGGCGATGCTTGGGCATGAGTGTGAGACCCCCTGGTACGTCTCGGCAGCCGTTGTGCGGGCCAAGACCGTCTACCAGGGTACCAGGGGCCGTGCTACGCGCCCGGGATGCCGCCCTCGCGGGGTGGCGGCGGAGCATCCGGCGCCGCGTCGGCCGCCGCGTGCCGCCGCAAGAGACCCATGAGACTCAAGGCGTTGATGACGCGCTGCGCGGTCGGCACGTCAACCTTTGCTTTCGCGGCGAGCTTCTCAATCACCATGAACGCCGCCGCGCTCGCCTTGACCACCCGCCGCTCTTCCTCGGTCATCGGCAGCATCGAGAAGTCGGGCCAGCGGTAGAGGCGATAGCGGTCCCCCGAGCGCAGCCACGAGGCACGTCCGCCGTCGAAGGCGCGCGTGCCGATGAGCCAGAGCAACGGTTCGAGCGGTGGGCCGGCAAACGCCGGGGGGTGGTCGACGAAGTCATCACCGGCGAACGCGGGCTCCGCATCCCGAATCGCTCGAGTGCCAATGAGCACGGTCTCGGGGTGATCGGGAAAGGCCGAGAGCGGCGAGCTCCACTGGTAGACGTAGCCGCGCATGTCGATGAGCATCGGGTCAAAGCCCGTGGGCTGCAGTGATACGAGCATGGGCGTGGGCATTCGGCGCACGGCGTGCACGGCCATTGCGGCGCCCGTCCAGCCCGGCGGTGCCGGTGGAGGAGCTGACGGTGGCTGCGCTGCCAAGACGGTTGAGTCGTGTGTTTGCTGGTCGGCCATGGGCCACCACCCCCGTTGACTGAGGGCTCTGACACTACGGGCGGCACATTCCAGTGCCGTTGCCCCTGTGTTCCGCTCGTGTTACGCGAGTGCCCGCAATCGCGGAGCCAAGTCACGCTCAAA
>JBDKJR010000190.1:0-3780 GCA_039796515.1 Actinomycetota bacterium | reverse complement strand
GCCGAGAGTGTGCTCATCGTGCCGGAGGCGATCGTGGGGCGACACGACGGCGTGAGCTGGGTCACCCACATCTCGGAGGGCGGCACGACGAGTGCCGGGCAATCCCCTCGGGCCCGGCCGGTGGGGGCGCGCCCGCGGGCAACCTTGGCCGCGGCATCGCTGAGTCGCGAAGAGTTCACGGCGGTCGTGGGGCGCGCCGTCGCGGCGATTCGCGCCGGTCGGGTTGAGAAAGTCGTGATCGCACGGGATGCGACGGCGAGCATCCCGCCCGATGCTGACCGCCGCGCGCTGCTGCACGAGCTCGCCGATCGCTACCCCGATTGCGTCACGTTCGCCGTCGACGGGCTCATGGGCGCGAGCCCCGAGACGCTCGTGAGCGTGCACGGCGGCGAGGCGAGTGCGCGCGTTCTCGCCGGGAGCACCGCCCGCGGCACGAGCTCGGCCGACGACACCGCCGCCGCCGCGCAACTCGCGACGAGCCCGAAAGACCTCGACGAGCACGCCTTCGCGGTGCACAGCGTGCTCGACGCTCTACGCCCGCACGTGCGCGCCGTCATGGCGAGCGAGGTGCCCTTCACCCTGAAGCTGCCCAACCTCTGGCACCTCGCGACCGACGTCGAGATGCAGCTGGCCGAATCGTCGAGCGCGCTCGACCTCGTCGCCGCTCTGCACCCCACGGCGGCCGTCGCGGGTTCGCCGACGGATGCGGCGCTCGCCCTCATCGCCGAACTCGAGCCCTTCGACCGCGGTCGCTACGCCGGGCCGGTGGGTTGGATCGACCACGACGGCGACGGCGAATGGGTTATTGCGCTGCGGTGCGCGCGTGTTGACGACGACGGTTTGCTCACCGCCTACGCCGGAGCGGGCATCGTCGCCGACAGCGACCCCGAGTCGGAGCTCGCCGAGACGCGCATGAAGTTTCGGCCTATTGCCGACAGTCTCCGTTAAGGCCGAGTGCTAGGTCGCCGCGAGCCGCGCCTTCTCGGCCTCAACGTCGAAGTCGGCGAGCGGCCACTGCGGGTCGATGCGCTCGAGCGCGGCGATGAGCACCGACTGCACCGCGAGGCGCGCGTACCACTTGTGGTTTGCGGGTACGACGTACCAGGGCGCGTGCTCCGCATCCGTTCGCTCGATCGCGACCTGATAGGCGCGCTGGTAGTCATCCCACAGCAGACGTTCGTCGATGTCGCCCGGGCGGTACTTCCAGTGCTTATCGGGGCGGTCGAGGCGCTCGTGCAAGCGCGCCTTCTGCTCGTCACGGCTGATGTGCAGCATGACCTTGACGATCGAGACGCCCTCATCGGCGAGGCGTCGCTCGAAGTCGATGATCTCGCCGTAGCGCTGCTCAATCTCGTCGGCCGGGGCGAGCTGCCGCACGCGGCCGATCAGCACGTCTTCGTAGTGCGAGCGATCGAAGACGCCGATCATGCCCGCCTCGGGCAGGCGCCGTTCGATGCGCCACACAAAGTGGTGCGCGAGTTCTTCGTCGGTCGGCTTCTTGAAGGCCGTGAGCTGCACGCCCTGCGGGTCGACGGCGCCGACGACGTGGCGCACGATGCCGCCCTTGCCCGCGGTATCCATCGCCTGGAGGACGAGCAGCACGCGCTGGGTTGCCCCCGAGCGGCTCGCGGCATACAAGCGCTCTTGCAAAGCCCCGAGATGCTCAGCGCCCTCGGCCAGCATCTGTTCGGCGCGCTTCTTGTCGGCGGCGATACCGGGCGTCGAGTCACAATCGACGTTCGCGAGCGCGAACCCGGGTCGAGCACGCAACAGTTCATCCATGGCCGGATGCTACCCGCGCGCCGCGCGCAGGGCTACGGTTCGAGCGGCACCTCGACGAGCAGCAGCGGCTCGGGCGCCGTCAGGGCATCGTCGAGATCGGCGCGCGTCGTCGCCCGGCGGTAAGCCCAGCCCCCCGCTGCGGCGAGCGCCGCGAGGTCGGCCCGGTGCGGGGTGCGCATGACCGTCGCGAAGTCGTCGGGGTCGGCCGACTGGGCCACCTCGAGGTCGTCGAAGATCGTGCCGCCCCTGTCGTTGCCCACGAAAACGTGCAGGCGCAGGCCCTCGGGCAGAGGCACGAGCAAGGCCCCCGCGTCGTGCAGCAGGGCGAGGTCGCCCGCGAGCACGCGCGTCGTGCCGGCCCGGGCGTTACGTGCCGCGGCGAGGGCGATGCCCGTGGCCGTCGACACGGTGCCGTCGATTCCGGCGAGGCCACGATTCGCGTGCGCCGTGATGGCCTTGCCCGGCACGAGCGCGTCGGCCACGCGGATCAAGCGCGAGGCCGCGAGCACGAGACGGTCGTGGGGCCACGTGGATGCCCACAGGGCCCGCGCGAGCATCCCCCGGTCAATCGGCGCGCGCAGCACCGCAAGCTCGGCTTTCGCGAAGGCGGCGCGTACGCCGCGGTCGTCCGATACCGCGAGTGCGAGGTCGGGAGCGGGGTCGTCGGGCGCCTCCGACTCGAGTATGGCGCGCGACATGCTGACCCAGCCGCCCACCCAGCGCCGCACGACCGCGGGATCGGGGGTGCCCAGCGCGCGTACCTCGTCGACGATGCGAGCCCGGCGCCCGGGGTTGTAGTCGTCGGCTCCCGGCGTGCGTATGACGATAACCTCGACGTCGGCGCGCTCGAGCAGCTGCGGCACCTCACGGCTCAGCGTCGGGTGCCCGAACACGATGGCCCGGCCGACGGCGTCGCCGTGCGGGCCGCGCAACACGTGGCGGTACGCGACGACCGCGTGACGGCCGAAGCGCGCTCCGCTCGTGACTTCGGCGATGAGGGGTGCCCCGAGGGCGACCGCGAGCGCCTCGGCCTGCGGGCCCGCGCCGTGCCCGGCAATGACGACGGTTGCGTCGTCGGGGTGGAGGTCGACCGTCGTCGGGCTGTCGCGGGTGGGACGCTCGGGCACGGGGCCGAGCACCAACTCGGTGGGCGCCTCGACGGGCCCGCTGAGCGGGTCGCGATAGGCAAGGTTGAGGTGCACGGGGCCCTCGGCACTCGCCCGCACGGCGAGCGCGGCGAGTTCGCGAGCGTCGTCGGCTTCGGCGGGGGCGCCGACGGGAGCCGCGACATCCCAGTCGGCGCGCACGATCTCGCCGAAGATGCCCGGCTGCACCGTGGTCTGGTTGCCGCCAATGCCACGCAGTTCAGCGGGGCGGTCGGCGGTGAGCACGATGAGGGGCACGCCCGAGTGGTGCGCCTCGAGCACCGCGGGGTGCAAATTCGCCACGGCGGTGCCCGAAGTGCAGATCACGGCGACGGGCCGTCCGCTCTCGACGGCGAGACCGAGGGCCGTGAAGCCGGCGACTCGCTCGTCGATGCGCACGTGCAGTTCGAGGTGGCCGGCGCGCGCCAGGGCGGCAGCAGCGAGGGCGAGGGATTGCGACCGAGACCCCGGACTCACGACAACGTCGGCGACTCCCGCACGCACGAGACCCTCGAGAAGGGCGAGCGCGGCAACGCTCGCCGGCGACGCCGCAGGCTCAGCGCTCGGGATCGGCAGGGGTGTCATCGTCGAGGTCGGCGAGCTCTTGCTCGAGGCGACGCAGGCGCTCATCGTCGGCCGCGCGGCGCGCAACCTCTTCACGCGAGAGCGTGTTCAAGAAGCTCGGGTCGTCGTCGGGCGCGACCGGGCGGCGGGCGCCACCGGCAGAGCGACGGGCCTTGCCGACGACGAGCCAGAGCACACCACCGAGAACCGGCAACAGAATGACGCCCGCGATCCAGACCTGTTTGGGGAAGGCGCGAACGCGCGAACGGTCTGTCAGCACGGCGTCGAC